>CAISKG010000401.1 GCA_903885855.1 uncultured Planctomycetaceae bacterium | reverse complement strand
GACCTGCCTGGGCATGAGCCGCGACGACATGGGCTCGTTCCTGCAGAAGTACACGGAAGAGGGCATCTTCAAGGCAAACCCGTTCGCGTCGATCGACGCCTCGGGCGTGGGCCAGCTGATGAAGATCGCCGTCGAGAAGGGGCGGAAGACCCGGCCGGATATCAAGCTCGGCATCTGCGGCGAGCACGGCGGCGACCCCCACTCGGTGGTCTTCTGCCACCACGTCGGGCTCGACTACGTCAGCTGCTCGCCGTTCCGCCTCCCGGTGGCCCGGCTGGCGGCGGCGCAGGCGGCGCTCGGCAAAACCTACTGACGCCCGGATCGGCCCGGGACCGGCCGGGAGGGAGCGCCGCCCGCGGGCGGCGCTCCCTCCGGCGGCCCCGGGTCGGCACTGCGATCGGCGCTACGATCGGCCCTGCGATCGGCGCCGGAAGCGTGTCCGGCGGCGGCGCCGCGTCGGGCACGTTGGTCGGGGAATGGAGGCACGCGGGTGGATCTCTCTCCGGAAGCGTGCTCGCTGGCGGTGATCCTCGCCGTGGTCGTGGTGGCCTGGGTGACGGAGATCCTCCCGCTGCCGGTGACGGCGCTGGCCGGTGCGGCGGCCTGCGTGCTGGCCGGCGTGGCCCCGATGCGGGAGGTGTTCCGCCCCTTCGCCGACCCGCTGATCTTCCTGTTCATCGGCTCGTTCATGCTCGCCGAGGCGATCCGCGTCCACCGCCTCGACCGGCGCCTGGCTTTCGCCGTCCTCGCCCTCCCCGCCGTCGGCGAGCATCCCGGCCGCGTGCTGGCGGCGGTGGCCGCGGTGTCGGCGACGATCAGCGCCTTCATCTCCAACACCGCCACCACGGCGATGATGACGACGATCGCCGTGGGGATCCTGGCGGCGGTCGAGGACGCTGGATCGGCGGCCGGGGACGGGGCGTCGAGACGGCCTGACCGCACCTGGGCCACGGGGCTGCTGCTGGCGGTGGCCTTCGGCGCCAGCATCGGCGGCCTGGCGACCCCGATCGGAACCCCCCCCAACGTGATCGGGCTGGGCCTGATCCGCAAGGAACTGGGCGTGGAGGTCCCGTTCCTACGCTGGTGCGCCATCGGCGTGCCGGTGGCGGCGATCCTCACGGCGCTGGCCGTCGTGCTCCTGGGGCGTCTCTTCCCCGCCGGCGTCGATCGCCTCGACGGCGTCGCGGCGCTCGTGGCCCGCGAGCGCGCGACGATGGGGCGCTGGACGGCCGGCCAGGCGAGCACCGCTCTGGCGTTCGCCGTCACGGTGTCGCTGTGGGTGCTGCCGGGTGTCCTCGGGCTCGTGCTCGGGGAGGCCCATCCGCTGCCGGCGCTCCTCGCGGCGCGCGTGCCGGAGGGGGTGGCGGCGCTGGTGGGGGCGATCCTTCTCTTCGTGCTGCCCGGCGGACCGGGGAGGAAGGCGCTTTCGTGGCGCGAGGCCGCGGCGATCGACTGGGGGATCATCCTCCTCTACGGCGGCGGCATGGCGCTCGGCGAGCTCTCCTTCTCGACGGGGCTGGCGGAGGCGATCGGACGCGGGCTCACCGGGTTCCTGCCGCCGGGGGCGGGCGTCGCCGGGCTGGTGGCGGCGGCGGCGGGGGTCGCGGCGCTGACGAGCGAGTTCACGAGCAACACCGCCAGCGCCAACATGGTCGTGCCGGTGGCGATCTCGCTGGCGCAGGCGGCCGGCGAGGACGCCCTGCCGGTGGCCCTGGCGGCGACGTTCGCGGCGAGCCTCGGCTTCATGATGCCGGTCAGCACGCCCTGCAACTCGATCGTCTACGGAACCGGCCGGATCCGGCTCCGCGACATGATCCGTGCCGGGCTGTTCCTCGACGTCGCCGGCACGGTGATCATCGCCGCGGTCATCATCGCCGCGGCGATGATCGCCGCGGGCTGACTTCCCGGCCGCCGACGACACCGCTCACGGCGCCGGCCAGCCGACCGCGGACCGCCGCGCCACGGTCGTCAGAAGCCCCCTTCGATCGCCGCACCGCACTGGTGGCAGCGCGGCAGGGCCAGCGGCTGCGGGGAGAGGAGCGTGCCCTCGCGGAGCCAGGAATGGAGCCGCGGCAGGCAGGGGGGGAGGGGATAGGGCGACCCGAGGCCCCAGCCGGCCAGCGGCGGATGGCAGGCGCCGGTGAGCCCGCACATCCCCGGCAATCCGCAGCTCCGGCAGGCCGGCCCGCAGGATCGGCAGGCGGGCCCGCAGTGGGACGCGGAGCCCTGCACGACCATCGCCCCCCGGCCCGCCATGACGGGGTAGCCGCGGCCGGCGACGACGCTGCCGTGCCAGGGGGGCGTGCGGCCGGCGCGGCAACTCTCGCAGGGGGCGTCGCCACCGAGCACCGGCACGCCGTCCTGGGCTCCGGCCGACGCCCCGACGACGACGGCCAGGAGGGCCGCCAGGAGCGAACGGGCGTGAGAGCTGGGGCGCGACATGGGAAACGGTCTCCTGCGGATTGCCCCGGTCGTTCCGGGGGATGGGCTCGTGCAGGTTGTGCATCGTCGTCCGCGTCTGCGGGGGATGAGCGTGGAGCCCGTGAGGTCGGCAGGTGCGGGTGGGCGAAACCCTGCGGGGGCCACGATCGTGCGGCAGGGGAAAACGTGGCTGGCCGTGGCGGCCCGGGAGGGGGAGAATCGGCCCCTGCTCGCGCCCCGCTCCCGCCCCCACCCCGCCCCCGCCCCCGCACCACCGACGCCCCGCACGTGAAGCCCATCCTCCTGGCCTACGGAGCCGCCGAGCCGCTCGTCCTCGAACCGCGCCCCGGCGCCGGGGTCGTCGAGATCCGCGGACCGGAGGGCGTGCGTGGCGCCGAGGCGCGCTCGGCGGCCGCCTCCGCGCTCGACGCCCCGTCCCGGGTGCCGCCGCTCGAGGGCCACGTCGTGCCCGGCGACCGCGTCGCCATCGCGCTGTCCGGCCCCGTGCCCTGCGCCGGGGAGGTGGTGGCGGCGGTGCGCGAGCGGCTCGAGCGGGCCGGCGTGGAGGCGGCCGACACCGTGGTCGTGCGCGCGCCGCCGGTGGCGGGCCTCGAGGGGCTCTCGCACACGGAGGGGCTCGCCGGCGAGATCCTCTTCGACCCGAAGCGCGAGACCGAGTCGTCCTACGTCGCGGCCGACGCCGACGGCGAGGCGCTCCACGTGGCGCGGCGCCTCGTCGACGCCGACGCGGTGGTGGCGATCGGGGCGTTCACCTTCGACGCCGCCCTCGGCGGCCCCGCGCTCGGCGGCGACCTGTGGCCGGCCTTCACCCGCGCCCGGGCACGCGAGGAGGTGGTCCGGGCGCTGTCGCGACGCGGCCGCAAGGCCCTCGACGGGCTGCGGCGCCGCGCGATGGAGGCGGCCTGGCAGTTGGGGGTGATGGCGAGCGTGCGCGTCGTGCCTGGCCGGGGCGACACCCTCCACGCCGTCGTCTTCGACACCCCGGCGGGCGCGGCTCGGGCCGCGCGCCGCGGGGCACGGGGCTGGCGCCCCTCCCTCCCGCGCGGCGCCGACGTGGTGGTGGCCGCCCCGGCCGACCCGCACGGCGGGATGCCGACCTTCCTCCGGGCCGTCGCCGCCGCCGCGGCCGTCGCCCGCCCGGGGGGAACGATCTGCCTGGCCGGCCGGCTGGCCGAGGCCCCGGGGGAGGTGACGCGACGGTCGCGGCAGGGGGTGGCGCTGCCGGGGCTCGTCGGTGAGGCGCTGCGGTCGGGCGACGCGGCGCTCGTGGCCGACGCCTTCGTCGCCCGATTCCTGGCCCGCGCCCTGGGCGACCGGCGGCTGGTGCTCCTCTCCGACCTTCCGGGCGAGGAGGTGGAGGAACTCGGCTTCGGCCATGCCGCCACGCCGGAGGCGATCGAGCGGCTCGCCCACCGCGCCGCGGAGCTCGTGGTCATCGCCGACGCCGAGCGCGTGTTCCCGCGCCACGCCTGACGGCCGCGGCGGCCGGAGGGTTCGGCGGGGCACGCCATTCCTCGGGCCGTCAGCCGTTGCCGTCGGCCGCCTCGCCGTCGCGCCCGCCGCGGCGGCGCACCTCGAGCAGCACGCTCTCCACGTCGCCGCCGGGGATCGTCCAGGCGGCCACGCGGCGCACCGTCACCCCCTTGAGGAAGCCGCGGTGGCGGGCCTCCCCCTTCTCCTCCTCCCAGCGCGGCCCCTTGATGACGAGCATCCGTCCGTAGCGGTCGGCGATCGGCTCGAACCAGCCGAGCAACTTCAGCAGCGGCGCCACCGCGCGCACCACCAGCACGTCGAAGCGGTTGCCGGGAGGCCGCGCCGCCACCAGCGCCTGCGCCGCCCCTTCGTGCACCGGCAGCGCGAGCCCCGCCTCGGCGACGATTGCCCGCACCGCACGGGCCTTCTTGGCGACGCTGTCGGAGAGCTCGACGCGCAGATCGGGGCGGAGGATCGCGAGGATCACCCCCGGCACGCCGCCGCCGGTGCCCACGTCGAGGACGCGCTCCCCCGGGCCCAGCAGGGCCGCCACCGCCGCGGCGTCGGCCACGTCGCGGGCCACCAGTTTCTCCACGGTGGTGTGGCGGGTGAGGTTGAGGCGCTCGTTCCAGGCCCAGAGGGAGGCGGCATAGGCCGCGATCCCCCGCTCGCGCCCGGCCTCGAGCGCCAGGCCCACCCGGTCGCACTCGGCACGGATCGCCGCCGCGAGTTCCCCCACGTCGCGCGGCCCGGCGGGGGGGGTTCCCCCGCCGGGACCACCGCCACGGTCGTCGCCGCCGCCTGAGGGGCTCACTTGATGAACAGCATCTCGCGGTAGGTCGGCAGCGGCCAGAGGTCGTCGGGGAGGATGGCCTCGATCTGGTCGGCGATCTCCCGCACCGACTGCATCGCCGGGATGACGTCCTTCTGGTAGTGGGCCGCCTCGGCATGCACGTCACCGCCGCCGTGGTGGCCGGCCGCCTTCTCGAGCCGCGCGATCGCCCCCTCCAGCTCGCCGACGAGGTTGGTGAGGGTGTCGAGCGTCCCCATGTGGACGTTCCGACCGAGATCCTTGAGCTTGGCCGCGGTGCCGACGAGTTCCCCCTGGTAGCGGTAGGCGGCGGGGAGGATCATCGTCTTGGCGATCTGGATCGCCGACTGCGCCTCGGTGTTGAGGTCCTTGCAGTAGCGTTCCATGTAGATCTCGCAGCGGCTGCGGAGCTCGCGCTCCGAGAGCACGCCGTACTTCTCGAACAGCGCGATGTTCTTCGGGGCCACCAGGGTCGCCAGCGCCTCCGGGGTGGTGCGGAGGTTCGGCAGCCCGCGCTTCTTGGCCTCGTCGTGCCACTCCTGGGAATAGCCGTTGCCGTTGAAGATCACCGCCTTGTGATCGGACACGAGCTTCTGGAGGAGCTTCTCCACGGCCTGCGGGAGCTTGGCCGTGTCGCCAGTCGTAGACCGCCCGCGCCGTTCCGGCGAGCCCAACCGCGCCCGCGGGACGAGGATCACCTCGCGCCGGCTGCTTCGGACGGCGGCGCCACCGCGGCCGCGCGTGCCCGGCAGCGCAG
>CAISKG010000400.1 GCA_903885855.1 uncultured Planctomycetaceae bacterium | reverse complement strand
GCCGCTGCCCGGCGCCGCCCCGGAGGCCGCAGCCGCGCCGGAGGCCGCCGCCGCCGCGAAGCCGTCGCCGCCCCGCGAACCGGTGGAGCCGCTGCCGCGGCCGGAGCCGCGCCCCGGCGGCTACGTCGGCTCGCAGGCCTGCGCCTCCTGCCATTCCGAGATCGCGCAGACCTTCGCCCTCCATTCCATGGGCCAGGCGATGGACTCGATGCCCCCCGAGCGCCTCATCGAGGGGGAACTCACGGCCTCGTTCCGCGACCGGGAACGGGAGTACGCCGTCGAGGTCAAGGACGGCGTCGTGCTCCACCACGAGCGCGCCCTCGACGTCGACGGGCAGCCGATCTACGACCAGGCCTTCCCCGTGCGGTTCGCCTGCGGATCCGGGACGCGCGGCCGCTCCTACCTCATCGACCACGAAGGCTTCCTCTTCCAGTCGCCGATCGGCTGGTTCACCGCCGCCGGCCGCTATGCCCTCTCGCCGGGCTACGACCGCGACCGCAGCCTGCGCTTCGAGCGGCGCATCGGCGACGGCTGCCTCCACTGCCACGCCGGCGACGTGGAGCATCCTCCGGAGCGCCCCGACCGCTACACGGAGAAGGTGTTCCTCGAGGCGGCGATCGGCTGCGAGCGCTGCCACGGCCCCGGCGCCAGGCACGTCGAGGCGATGCAGGGCGTGTCCCCCGGCACGGTCGTGGCCGACCTCAAGATCTGCAACCCCGCCGACCTCGACCCGCAGCGGCGCGAGGCGGTGTGCAACCAGTGCCACCTCGGCGGCGAGGCCACGGTGCCCCGGTTCGGGCGTGGGTTCTACGATTTCCGCCCCGGCGACCACCTCGACGACACGCTGCTGGTGTTCGTGCAGGACGAACGTGCCCGGGCCGCGAGCGGCGACAAGCCGGTGAGCCAGGTGGAGCAGATGCGGCAAAGCGCCTGCTGGACCGGCACCGGGGGCACGATCGGCTGCACCTCCTGCCACGATCCCCACCGCAAGCCCGCCACGGAGGAGCTCGACGCCTTCTACCGCACCAAGTGCAACGCCTGCCACGAGGAGAAGCCCTGCACGCTTCCCGTGGCCGAGCGCGAGGCGCCGCCGGCGGCCGGCTCATGCATCGCCTGCCACATGCCGTCGCAGCCGCTCAAGGAGGTGGCCCACACCGCCATGACCGACCACCGCGTCCCGCGGCGGCCCGAGGATGCCGCGGCGCGGCGCGAGCCGACGGGCAGCGCCGATCTCGTGGCCTTCGACGGCGCCGAGGAGCGCGTGCCGCAGCGCGAGCTCGACCGGGCCAGGGCGATCGCCCTGGCCAGCCGGCCGACCATCACGCGGAGCACGCGTGCGGCGGTGGAGGCGATCCGGCTGTTCGTGCCCCGCGGCGTCGACGTCCCCGACACGGCGGGGGTGGTGCGGGCGCTGGCCGGCGACGTCGACGCGCTGCGCGGCCTGGGAAGGCTCTTCTCCCAGACCGGCCGCCTCGACGCGGCCGCCGCCTGCTGGGAGGAAGCGCTGCGTGCCGCGCCGAACGACGGCGAGACGCTCTCGCTCCTGGCCCGCCAGCTGCAGCGTGCCGGCCGGCTGCCGGAGGCGCTGGGCGTCCTCGACCGGCTCGTGGAGTCCAACGCCTGGATCTCCTCCGACCACGTCCAGCGCGCGGCGCTCCTGGCCACGCTCGGTCGCACCGAGGAGGCGCTCACGGCCGTGCGGCGCGGCCTCGAGCTCGATCCCTCGAATCTCCCCGCCCGCGGGCTGCACGCCGAGATCCTCGAGCACACCGGCCGGCCCCTCGAGGCGGAGCGCGAGCGGCAGACGATCTCGCGATTGAAGGCCGCCGCGGCCGCACCCTACCGGGGCCCGGCGCCGGGATCGCCCCCGGCGCCCCCGGCCGACGCGGCGCCCGGCGGCGCCGCACCCGCGGCTGCGTCGGCGCCGTCGGCCCCCTGACCCCCGGGCTCGCGGAGCACGTGGGCCCGGTCGACGGCGACGTCGTCGAGCGTCTCGACGGCTCCTGACGGCCAGCGCACCGTGACCCGGCAGGGTCCGGCCTGCGTGCCGAGGCCGATCGCCACCACCGGCTCGTGGGAGCTGGCGTAGCTCGTGCCGCCGCACAGCTCGCCGACCCACTCGCGCCCGCCCGCGGCCACGGTGACGCGCGTCCCGATCCCGCGCCGATTGCCCCCGGCGCCCCGGAAGCGGAAGGCGATCCAGTGGCCGCGCTCGGAGGCGTTCTCCAGGAGCGCCACCGGGTCGTTCTGGCAGGCCACCGCCGCGTCGAGGTCGCCGTCGGCGTCGTAATCGGCCAGGGCCACGCCGCGCCCCACCAGGCGCCGCTCGAACCACGGCCCGGCGGCGACGCTGCAGTCGGAGAAGCGGCTGCCGCCGAAGGAGAAGAGCTGCGGCTTCATGCGCAGGAGCGGGTTGCCGGCGTAGTTCTCCACGTGGCCGTTGGCCACCAGCAGCTCCTGCCGGCCGTCGGCGTCGAAGTCGGCCATCGCCGTGCCGAAGCCGAGCCGGGCGAGGGTCGGCTCGTGGAGCCCGACGACCGCCGTCACGTCCTCGAAGCCGGAGCCGCCGAGATTGCGGTAGAGGGTGTTGGATTCCTCGTAGTAGTGGGTGGAATAGATGTCGAGCCAGCCGTCGCCGTCGTAGTCGCCCACCGCCAGCCCCATGCTCGCCTGCGGCATGCCGTTGCGGTCGACCGCGCAGCCCAGCAGCGTGGCCGATTCCTCGTAGCGCTGCCGGCCGTCGGCCCCGCGGCCGCGGTTCACGAAGAGGAAGTTCGCCGTGGTGTCGTTGGCGACGTAGATGTCGGGGAGGCCGTCGCCGGTGAAATCGGCCACCGCCACGCCGAGGGCTTTGTTGCCGGGGCCGGCGAGCCCCCAGGCGGCGGCCACCGGGCGGAAGGTCCCGTCGCCGAGATTCTCGTAGCACTCGTCGGGCCAGTGCTCGACGTCACGCGGGTGGCAGATCCGGGCCCGTTTCTTGGTGTCGCGGCAGTCGAGCGGATGGAGCGGGTCGTACTGCACGTAGTTGCAGACGTAGAGATCGAGATCGGAATCGCCGTCGAGGTCGGCCCACGCCGCCGACGAGCTCCAGCGCTCGTCGGCCACCCCCGCCGCGAGCGCCACCTCCTCGAAGGTGCCGTCGCCGCGGTTGTGGTAGAGGCTGTTGGCGCCGACGTTGGTCACGTACACGTCGTCGAAGCCGTCGGCGTCGAAATCCCCCACGGCCACCCCCTGGCCGTAGCCGGTCTCGCGGATGCCCGCGGCTGCGGCCACCGGCGCGAACGCCGCGCCGCCGGCCCGGGAGGGGAGGCCGCGGAAGAGGGCGTCGACGGGCTCCCCGGAGCGGTCGGTCGCCGTCGGACTGCCGGCCTGGTTGAGGTAGAGATCGAGCCGGCCGTCGGCGTCGTAATCGAGCCAGCCCACGCCGCCGCCGATCGCCTCCACCATCAGCGAGCCGCCGGTCTCGCCGTTGTCGTAGCGGTGCTCGAGGCCGCGGGCGGAGGCCACCTCCTCGAAGCGCGGGCAGGCCGCCCCGGCCGGGGCCGGCGCCTCCTCGGAACGCCGCACCGCTCGATCGACGGCGAAGGGGGCGGGCTTGGCGGCCGGGGCCGCCGACGCCGGGGCGGGGGCCGCCGCCGGCCCCCCGCCGGGGGCGGGCGGGCTCGCCGGGCGGCACG
>CAISKG010000399.1 GCA_903885855.1 uncultured Planctomycetaceae bacterium | reverse complement strand
TCCGAACTGTTCTCGATGGTGCTGCGCGCCCACGGCGAGACCGGCGACACCGCGGGCATGGTCGACGTCTTCGAGCGGCACCGCAGCGGCGGTCACCGATCGATCGCGGCGCTCCGCGACGCCGAACGGCTGTCGCTGTTCTCGTTCGCCGGGGATGCGGAGGGGGTGCGGCGCGTCCTCGCCCGCAGTTTCGCGGCGTTGCCCCCGATCGCCCACGACTTCTGGCTGGCGACCGCCCGCATGACCGCCGGCGAGACGGAGGCGGCCCGGGCGGAGTTCGAGCGTCTGCTCGCCACCGCGCGCGACCCCTGGCCACGGATCCTCCGCCGCCGCATCGAGCAGGCTGCCGCCCCGCACCAGCCGCTCGACGAGCGGCGCCGGGCGATCGTGGCCCGCGAGGCCGCGGCCTGCGAGGCCGACTCCCGCTTCGGCGGGGCGACGTCGCTCTTCAGCCCGGCGGCGCTCGTCACGCGGCTCCTCATCGTCGCCAACCTGGTCATGTTCGCCATCGAGGTCTGGCAGGGGGGGAGCACCGACTTCGACACGCTCTTCCGGCTCGGGGGGCTGGCCACCGACCGGGTGCTCGACGGCGAATGGTGGCGTCTGGTGGCCGCCACCTTCCTGCACTTCGGCCCCGTTCACCTCGCCATGAACCTCGCCGCCCTCGCGAGCCTCGGCCCGGCCGCCGAGAACCAGATGGGCCGCCTCCGCTACCTCGTCGTCTACCTGCTCGCCGGCATCGGTGCGGCCGCGGTCTGCACGGCGTGGGCGGCGATCAGCGGCAGGCCGCTGTTCGTCGTCGGCGCGTCGGGGTCGGTGATGGGGATCGTCGGCGCCAGCGCCGCGACCATGCTCCGCGGCTGGATCCGCGAACGCGCCCCGGCCGCCAGGAACCGCGGCCTGGTGATGGCGGGCTACGTCATCGCCCAGATGGTCATCGACTCGATGGTGCCGGCCTTCAGCTTCATCTCCCACCTCGCCGGGGCCCTGGTCGGGTTCACCGCCACACTGCTGCTGGGGGATCGGCTCGGGCGGGACCAGCGGGTGGCGCCGGCCCCGGACGCCGCCGCGAGTCGCTGACGGTCGGCTTTTTGACCGCTCCGCACGGCGAAACGACAATCGTCGGTCCCCGGGCGGGCAGCGCCCCTCCGGGGAAACGGGCCTGTGCCGCCGAGGAGCCGAGCCGATGTGGATTCCCTATTACAAGGGACAGCCGACCGACTACGTGATCCGCTACGCGGCCGGGCAGCCGCGCGGCGAGGGTCTCGCCAAGTCGTTCTTCTACTGGCGCTACAACACGCAGGTGGTGGCCGTCCCCACGCAGAGCCAGGACGTGCCCTTCGTGTTCAACGAGATCACGAAGGACCACCAGCAGGTCACGCTCCAGGGCCAGGCCACCTTCCGGATCCGCGACCCGAAGCGGGCCGCCGCGCTGTTCAACTTCGCGGTCGACCCCGCCACGCAGGAGCCGCTCTCGGAGGACCGCGACACGCTCCGCAAGCGCGTGGCGAACCTCATCCAGGTGGCCACGCGCGGCGAGGTCTCGACGCGTCCCCTGGAGCGGGTGCTGGCCGACACGCCGCTCCACGCCGCCACGGTGCTGGAGGGGCTCCGGGAGGGCGGCACGCTGGCCGACATGGGGGTCGAGCTGCTCACGATCGAGTTTCTCCTCGTCCGGCCGACGCCCGAGGTGGCCAAGGCGCTCGAGGCGGAGCTGCGCGAGACGCTCCTGCGGCGCGCCGACATCGCGGTGTACGCGCGGCGGGCGGCCACCGTCGACGAGGAGCGGGCGATCCGCGAGAAGGAGCTCGCCTCCGACAAGGCCCTCGAGGAGCAACGAGCCGAGATGATCGCGCTGCAGGCGCGGAACGCCCTCGCCGAGGCCGAAAGCGCGGCCGCCGCGTCCCGGATCACGGCCGAGGCCGCGGCCGACGCCGAGAAGCAGCGCCTCGCGGTGTGGAGCGGGATCGAGCCCCGGGCGCTGCTGGCCCACGCCATGCGCGCCCTGGCGGCCGACGCCGGCAAGATCGGGTCGCTCAACGTCACCACCGAGCTGCTCGCGAGCCTTCTCGACGGCGGCGGCAAGCCCCCGCCGCCCCCCCCGCCGCCGCGGCGCCGGCGCGACTGATCCGGCACGGGAGGAGGGGCGATGGCCGGCGCGGGGGGTGGATTCACCAAGATCGTCGTCGTGACGCGGAAGACGGTGCTCGAGGAGCTCGTGGAGCGGCACGGCAGCCGCGGCCAGGCACGCTTCCTCGCCGAGAGCCGCGGAGAGTCGCTCGCCGCCGTCGAGGCGGCCCACGACGCCGAGCGGGGTGCGGCCGACGCCCTGGCGCGGGCCCT
>CAISKG010000398.1 GCA_903885855.1 uncultured Planctomycetaceae bacterium | reverse complement strand
CGGTCGCAGGCGTCTCGGTCGCAGGCGTCTCGGTCGCAGGCGTCTCGGTCGCGGGCGGCTCGGTCGCGGGCGCATCAGACGCCGGCGCGGCGGACGGCGGGGTCTCCTTCGCCGGGCCACGCACGGGCGCGGGGGGCGCGGGCGGGCCCCCCGGAGGGAAGGCGCCCCCCGGCGGAAACCCGCCTCCCGGAGGGAAGGCGCCGCCGGGAAGCGGCGGCCCCCCCGCGGCGGGCGTCGCACCCTTGGGCTGCACGATCGCCGCCCGGTCGAGATGGACCTTCGAGTACTCCTTCGAGGGGACGACGTAGTACCAGTCGGCGAAGCGGCCGTTGAGTTCGCGCACGCGTTTCTGCGCGGCCTTCACCGTGTCGTCGTACTCGTCCTGGCGACGGCGGTTCTCCCGCTCCACGCGCCGGCGCTCCTCGAGCGCCGCCTGGGCCTTCGCCTCCGCCTCGTCGGCGGCCTTGAGCAGATCGGCGGCGCCACCCTCGACGGGCGGCGCGGCGTCGGCCGCGGCGGGAGCTCCCTCCGTGGCGGCCGGGGCGCCGGCCGGCGTCTCCTCCGGCAGCGGGTCGAGCACCGGCTTGGACAGCAGCGACTCGTTGAAGCGTGCCATCACCAGGAGGAACCGGCCGGAGGTGTCCTTCTGCTCCTCGGTCTCGGTGTCGTCCTCGGCGGCCTTGCCGGCGAGATCGCCGCCGAGCGAGGTGGGGGCGCCGAAACGGAGCACGTATTCCACGCCGTCCTTCATCCCGATGATCGTCTCGCCGTCGATGGAGAGGATGTCTCCCGACTCCCGCGGCAGGTAGCCGCGCTCGCGCATCGAGTTCACCGCCTCCTCGTCGCCGGTGAACTTCTCCTCCGCCTTGAGGTCCGCGGAGAGCCCCGCGGGCTTGCGGCGGACGTCGGCGATCTTGATGTCACCCAGGGCGTTGCGGAGGTCGTTGAGGCGCGTCGCCGCGAGTTCCTCCCCGTCGGCGAGCGTCTCCTCCTTCGGCTGCGCGCCCCCGCCGTAGGCCTCGAGCCGCACGAGCGACCACTTCGCGTCCTTGTCGTCGTAGGCGACCTCGATCTTGTCCTTGCGGTCCTGCACCACGCGCAGGCGCCCGCCCGACTCCACCGCGCCCAGGGTGTAGTCGTCGAGCGTCACCCGGCGCACGTCCCAGGGGGAGAGCTTGAGGAGATCCTTCTCGATCCAGTCGTCGAAACGCGTGGTGAACTTGGAGGTGTCGATCTCGACGCGGTACACCGGGTCCTGCCCGGCCTTGCGCACGAAGCGGAGCTTCTTCCCCTGCCCCGGCACGGCCCCCGGACGCTTGTCCTCCTTGCCCACGACCAGCCGGGCGATCTTGGCGCCCGAGCCGTCGCGGATCTCGATCAGCTCGCCCACCCCGGTCATGCCCGGCTTGATCTTCTCCGGGTCGGGCTCGATCACGCCGTAGGTCTCGTGGTCGGCCGGGGACGTCGAGACGACGTCGAGCGACTTCAGGTCGACGAGCTCCGTGGCCGCGGCGGCGAGGTGGTCGCGGGCGTCCGCGGGGTAGTTCTCGTGCGAGGGAAGGACCCACAGCCCGCCCGTCTGCACCACCTTGAAGGGCTGGAGCGTCGCCAGCTCCTCGTCGTACTTGACGATCTCGAGCGCGGCCACCTTCTGCACGTCGGTGAGCTCGGGGAAGAGGTCGCGCTCCGCCTCCGGCTTCACGACCTGCTGCACCTGCCGCGGCTGCACGGCGAATCCCGCCACGAGCATGGCGGCACCCGCCGCGAGGAACGCCGCGGTGCGGCCCCAGGCGGCCGAGGCCCCGTGGCCGTCGTCGCCGCGGGCGGCGGCATCGTCCCCCCAGCCGCGCCGCTCCTGCGATGCCCTGCGTGACCGGTCGCGCTTGTCGCTTGCCATCATCGCTTCTCCGCAATCCTCGGTGTCGTGTCAGGGCGGCGCGACGGCTCAGCGGAGCCGTGACTTCGCCACACCCTCGCGTTCCTGGGCCCGGCGGCGGAAGTAGACGAAGAACGCCACCACCAGCGGCGGGATGGGGGGCAGCAGCACGGCCAGCCACTTCTGGCGGTCCTGCTCCTGCCGAACCCGGGCCCCGAGCTCCCGCTCCACCTTCTCCATCTCGATGTCGCGCTGGCGCGTCAGCTGCTCGGTCTTCGTCGCCAGGCGGCGCTGGGCGAGGCTGCGCCGGGTGGTGAGCTGCTGCATCATCTGCCGGAGTTGCTGGGGATCGACGTCGCCGGCGCTCTCCAGATCCTTGATCTTCCGCTCGAACTCCCCCACCTCCTTCTCCAGGCCGGCGTTGGCCTCCTTCTCGGCCTTGTCGCACTCGTCGATGAAACGCTGCCGCTGGGCGTCGGCCTCCTCCTTGGCGTCGGCGACGGTCTCCTCGATGCGCTCGAGCGTCCGGTGCTTCGGCTTCCGCTTGCGGATGTCGAGGAAGCGGTCGTCGGCGGCCAGCGAATCGAGCACGTTGAGCACGAACGTCACGTTGTCGAAGTCGAGGGCGAGGTCGTCCGGGCGGTTGCGGATCCCGAAGAACGCGGCGGAGAGCAGGTCGATGTCGGCCACCACGACGGCCCGGATCGGCTTGCCCTCCTGGCCGTCCGGCGGCTTCCGCTCCAGGGCCGCGGCGAGCACCATCGACTGGTTGCCCTTCTGCTCGAAGACCTTGAGCTGCGTGATGTCGCCCCTGGCCCGCATCGCCTTGTCGACCTCGATCGTGCCCGCGAGCGTGCCGGTGCGCACCAGCGGGAGGAACTCCACGTTCGCGGCGTCGTCCTTGGTGATCGCGCCGGGATAGGGGAAGAGGGCCTCCTGCAGACCGGACGTGACGGGGCTGGAGGCGGCGAACGCCTCGAACGTCCCTTCCGCGTCGTCGTCGACGCGGTCCCGGATGAAGACGAACTCGTGCGGCAACTTGAACTTCGGATGCGGGTTGTAGTCCTGCCACACCACGAGCGACGAGGCGCCGAACTGCCCCATCGCCGGCCTTCCCTCGCGCACCGCGGGCTTCACCCCGAGCACCTGCCACAGCGCGCCGAGATCGCCCTTGGGCTGCCCCTGCGGCTGGAACATCGCCATCGGCCCGCCGCCGCCGCGGCGCGGCTGGTCGGTGCCGGGCACCCCCATCAGGAACGGGAACGGATCCTCGAAGATCGCCGTCGGCTGGCCGGAGCGGACGGCGGCCACGAAATGATTCATCTGCTCGGGCCCCAGCGCCGACGGCTGGACGGCCAGCAGCACGTCGTACGATTCGGCGATCGGCGCCGAGGGATCCACCTGCACCACCTCGTACTGCTTCTCCAGCTCGTCGATCAGCGGCTGCCGTTGGCGCTGCTGGCCGGTCATCATGTCGAAGCCGCCGAAGAGGTCGGCGTCGGTGGTGAGCACGCCGAGGCGCTTGCGTCCCTCGTTGCCGACGGTGCAGATCGAGCGGATCAGCTCGTACTCCACCGGCGTGCCGCGGTCGAAGAACGGCACCACCACCTTCTCCAGGCCGCGCGTGAACGCGCAGCCGAGGAAGATCTCCTCGTCGCGGTACGCGCCGCGCACCCGCGAAAAGACCCGCACCGGCTCGATGCCGAACTGCTGCCGGGCCAGGGCCGCGGCGTCGGTCTTCGGCTCCGTCGCCACCACCTGCACCCGCACCCGCCCCTTGCCGATGCGCTCGAACTGCCGGAGCATGTTGAGGAGGTTGAGACGCGTCTGGGCGTAATCCTCCGGCACGCTCGGGCTGATGTAGGCCGTGACCTCGACGGGCCGGGCCGGGTCGAGCTTCTCGAGCAGCTGCCGCGTGTCCGCCGAGAACGAGCTGATGCGCTCCTCGGAGAGGTCGCCCCGCACGTCCATCGCCCGGCAGACGAGCACCGATCCGAGCATCGCCGCCGCCAGCCCGAGGGTCCGCATCACGTAGTGCGTGCCCAGCCGCGCGCCGTCGCGGCGGCCCGTCCAGTGGCGCCGGCCGATGAGGATCATGGCCAGGTAGAGCGACACCGCCACGATCCCCAGGAAGTACATCACGCCCGACAGGCTGACGATCCCGCGACCGAAGTCGGCGAAGTTCTCCGCCAGGCTCCACGCACGGACCTTCTCGGCCGTGGCCGGCCCCATCACCACCCCGGCCTGGTCGGCCACCGCCAGGGGGGCGTTGAGGAGCAGGCCGAGGATGAAGGCCACGGTGAGATTGCTCGTGAGGAAGCTCGCCACCATGCCGATGGCGAGCATCGCCAGCCCCACCAGCCAGTAGCCGAGGTAATTGGCCAGGAACAGCCCGCCGTCCGGGGTGCCCCAGCGGAGGAGGATCACGAGGTTGCAGATGCAGGAGAACATCAGCGCCACCGTGAAGATCCCGACCGCCGCGAGGTACTTTCCGAACACCACCTCCCAGTCGCTCGCGGGGATCGTCAGCAGCAGTTCATCGGTGCCCTGCCGGCGCTCGTCGGCCCACACGCTCATCGTGATCGCCGGGATGAACACCAGGAGGATGTAGGGCAGGTAGCGGTTGAGCTGGTCGAGGTTGGCGAGATTGGAGTTGAAGAACTCCGGCGGCCAGAACGCCGCCAGCGACCCCAGCAGCACGAATACGCAGATGAAGACGTATCCGGTCGGGCTGGAGAAGTAGGCGACGAAATTCCGCTTGAAGACGGCGTCGAGGACGTTCCAGTTCATGGGTCTTCCCTGCGCTGTTCCGAGAAATGCACCCGCCGCGGGTCGCCTGCCGGGCGGCGCCCCCGGGGCGGCGATGATCGGCCGCCCCCCGGTCACGCCGGCCGGGTCATCTCGTAGAAGTATTCATCGAGCCGACGCCCGTCGCGGGTGATCTCCGACGGCGGGCCGTCGAACCGCTTCCTTCCCTCCGCGATCAGGATCACGCGGTCGGCCAGCGCGTCGACCTCCTGGAGGATGTGCGTGGAGAGGAGGATCGTCTTCTTCTCGCCGAGGCGGCGGATCGTGTCGCGCACCTCGCGGATCTGGTTCGGGTCGAGGCCGCTGGTCGGCTCGTCGAGGATCAGCACGTCCGGCTCGTGGAGCAGCACCTGGGCCATGCCCACGCGCTGCCGGTAGCCCTTGGAGAGCTTCGAGATCGCCTTCCCGATCACGCTCCCGAGCTGGCACTGCTTGATCACCGCCTCGATCCGCTCCTCCTTGAGCCGCCTGGGCATGCCCCGGGCGTCGGCGAAGAACTCGAGCAGCGTCCGCGGCGTCATGTCGGGGTAGAGCGGACCGTTCTCCGGGAGATATCCCAGGCGCGTGGCACCGCGCAGCCGGTCGGTCGACATGTCGTATCCGGCGATCCGCGCCGTCCCGGCCGACGGCGCCAGGTAGCCGGTGAGGATCTTCATGGTGGTGCTCTTCCCGGCCCCGTTGGGACCGAGAAAAGCCACCACCTCGCCCCGCGGCACGCGGAACGAAACATCCTGGATGGCGATGAAGGGACCGTAGTACTTGCAGAGGCCGTCGGCCTCGATCATCGCCTCTCCGGCGGGATGGCTCGCTTCCGGCATGGGTGGTTTCCGCGGTGCAAGGGTCCTCGAAGAGCCCTTCATTGTTGG
>CAISKG010000397.1 GCA_903885855.1 uncultured Planctomycetaceae bacterium | reverse complement strand
GGGGCGCCGCATCGTGCGGCGCTTGTGTCCCGCGGTGGGAGGCATCCTGCCCTCCCGCCGCTCTGGTCTCCGCCGCGACGCCGGAGGGTCGCGGGCGGTCGACGGGACGCCGCATCGTGCGGCGCTTGTGTCCCGCGGCGGGAGGCATCCTGCCCTCCCGCCGCTCGGGTCTCTGCCGCGACGCCGGAGGGTCGCGGGCGGTCGACGGGGCGCCGCATCGTGCGGCGCTATCCCCTCCCCGTGTCACTGCTGCATGATGTCGCCGGCTTCAGCCGCCGGGCGCTCGCGCACCACCGCGTGCACCGGCACGTCGAGCGGCGGCAGGTGGTCGTGCCACGAGTGCGAGGGGAGCCGCTCGAGCGTCCGCGTCGCCACACGCACCGCGATCCGCTCCGCGGCGGCGCCGCGGTACGTGCCCTTGTTCGGCGGCACGTCGGTGAAGTCTCGCCCCACGGCGGTCTTCACGAAATGGTTGCCCGCCGGGCAGCCGTTGGTGGGATCGAAGCCGGTCCAGCCGACGTCCGGCAGCCACACCTCGCACCAGGCGTGGCTCTGGGAATCCTTGTCGGGTCGGTGGATGTAGCCGCTCACGTACCGGGCCGGGAGGCCGTAGGAGCGCAGCACCGCGATCATGAGGTGCGTGAAGTCCTGGCACACGCCGCGCCCCTGCTCGAGGAGATGGTCGATGGGGGAGGTGGCGTCGGTCACGTCGCGGGCGTAGGTGAAGGTGCCGCGGATGTACTCCGCCACCTGGCAGACCCACATCCCCGCCCGCAGGCGGCGCTGCGGCCGCAGCGCCTCCAGGTGCGGCGCGAGCAGCGGGGTGTCGCGCACCGGGCCGCGCAGCGCCAGGCAGTCGAGCGTCTCCAGAGGGAGGGATTCCGCGTCGAGCGGCAATTCGACCCGACTCGCCATCGGGTTCGCAGCCGCGTCCTCCGTCTCCACGATGCTCGCCGCCAGGATCCGCACCGCGAGGTTCGGGCGGAGGAGATTGAAGTGGTGGACACGGTTGCGGAAGCCGTCGACGTAACTGGCGACCACGGCCGGCTGGCTGACCCCGACCCGGAAGGAATGGCAGCGTTGCAGGCCGTCGCTCACCGGCTCCATGCGCAGCTCGCAGCGCCATTCGGTGACCGGCTCCGAATACTCCATCGTCGTCTCGTGCTGCACCTCGAGGATCATCGCGGCGGCTCCGGTGGGTCAGGCGAGCGAGTATTGCCCCTGGATCAGCCCGCCGATCGTGGCGCAGCGCACCAGCGCGTCGCCCAGGACGGCGGGGAGGCGGCCGTCGGCCAGTTCGCGGGCGTCGAGGTAGCTCAGCGTGCCGACGATCCTCCCCACGCTCCGCGCCGCCTCGCTGTCGCAGCGCTCCGGCGAGGTGCCGCCGATCGCAGCCAGCGCGTCGAGCACGCGCCCCAGGCAGAAGCGGGCGGATTGGGGGAAGTCGCGGTGGAGGAGGAGGAACTCGACCACGCGTTCCGCCTCGACGCGGCTGATGAACAGCCGCTGGTAGGCCTCGAAGGCCCGGCAGCGCTTGAGCACCGCCGCCCAGCGCAGCGTGGCCACGGGCAGGTCGGCGGCATCGGCGCCGTCCGGCACGCGCAGCCGCGCGTCGAGCACCCGGAGCACCTGTTCGGCACGCTCCAGGTGGGTGCCGAGCTGGATGAAGTGCCAGCCCTCGTCGTGCGTGAAGGTCGATTCGCAGATGCCGTGGCAGAGCAGCACGCCGACCTGGGTGTCCTGGCAGAAGTCGTGGGGCGATTCGGCGACGCGCTCCTGGAAGGCCGGATCGGAGAGGTGCCAGTAGAGCTTGTTGAGCTCGCGCCACATCTGCGAGCTCAGCTGCCCGCGGATCATGCGGGCGTTGTTGCGGGCGCGGTTCACGCAGGCCATCACGCTCGCGGGATTGGCGCCGTCGAGGAGGATCCACCGCGCCGTCGCGCCGCCGGTACCGTCCGCCGGCGGGGGCGACGACGGCGGCAGGAGACGGTCCCAGTCGGCCCGCACCGGTGCCGCGAGCACGCCGTGGAGGTCGAGATCCAGATGGAAGGTCACGTCCACGTCCCGGGCGAGGAACGCGGCGCGCTCGAGGTAGCGCCCCATCCAGAACAGCGCGTCGGCGACCCGGCTGAGCATGTCCGCACTACCCTCCCGTCCCCGGGGCGAGAACCCAGGTGTCCTTGCTGCCGCCCCCCTGGGAGCTGTTGACCACCAGGCTCCCCTTCGGCAGCGCCACGCGCGTCAGGCCCCCCGGTGTCACCACGACGCGCTCGCCGCAGAGCACGAAGGGGCGCAGGTCGACGTGTCGCCCCTCGAGGCGGCCGTCCACGAACGTCGGGTGGGTGGAGAGCTGGATCGTGGGCTGGGCGATGAAATCGCGGGGGTGGGCGCGGATCGCGTCGCGGAAGGCGTCGCGCTCCGCGGCGGTGGAGGCGGGCCCGACGAGCATCCCGTAGCCACCCGATTCGTTGACGCGCTTCACGACCATCGTCTCGAGATGCTCGAGCACATGGCTCATGTGCGCCGGGACCTCGGGGCGGAAGGTCTCCACGTTGGCCAGGAGCGGATCCTGGCGCAGGTAGTAGCGGATCATGTCGGGCACGAAGGGGTAGATCCCCTTGTCGTCGGCGATGCCGGTGCCGATGCTGTTGGCCAGGGCCACGTTGCCCGCCCGGTAGGCGTTCACCAGCCCCGGCACGCCGAGGGCGCTGTCGGGCCGGAAGGTGAGCGGATCGAGGAAATCGTCGTCGATCCGCCGGTAGATCACGTCCACGCGCCGCAGGCCGCGCGTGGTGCGCATGAAGACGCGGTTGCCGTCGACGAGCAGGTCGCGCCCCTCGACGAGCTCGATGCCCATGCGCTGGGCGAGGAAGCTGTGCTCGAAGTAGGCGGAGTTGTACATGCCGGGCGTGAGGAGCACGACCGTCGGCTTGCCCCCGGTCTCGGGCGCGATGTACTCGAGCACGTCGAGCAGCGCCGCCGGGTATTCGTCGTTGGGGAGCACGTCGTAGTCGGCGAACAGCGACGGGAACACGCGCTTGAGCACCTGCCGGTTCTGGAGCATGTAGCTCACGCCGGAGGGGGTGCGGCCGTTGTCCTCCAGGACCAGGTAGTCGCCCCCCTCGGCGCGGATCAGGTCCGTGCCGCAGATGTGGATGTAGATCTTCCGCGGCACGTCGACGCCGACGAATTCACGCCGGAAGGAGTCCCCCTGCACGACCAGCCGCGGCGGCACCACCCGGTCGCGGAGGATGTGCTGCTCGTGGTAGACGTCCCACAGGAAGAGATTGAGCGCCGTGATCCGCTGGACGAGCCCCTCCTCGATCCGCCGCCACTCCTCCGCCGGCACGATCCGCGGCACCGGATCCATCGGCCACACGCGCTCGATGCCCTCGTCGGCCCGGTACACCGTGAAGCCCACGCCATCCTGCCGCATCGAGAGGTCGGTCATCCCCTTCCGCCGTCGGAATTCCTCGGCGGAGGTCTGCCCGAGGCGCTCGGCGAGGGGAAGATAGTGCGGCCGCGCGGTCCCCGCCGCGTCGAACATCTCGTCGTAGGCGCGGCCGGTCTCGTAGCCGGCCAGAAGGCTCTCGTCCGGGCATGGGGCCGCGCCGCGGTCGGGTTCCTCGACGGGGCTCGGCATGACGGCGGATCCTCCCGGCAGAGCGTGCGCGGACAACGGGCAACGGCTGCACGGCGGGTGGGCACGGACGACGAACGCCCCGCCCCCGTGGCGGCCTCGGCGACGGGATTCCGCGGCGCCGGGGCTGCGGAGGCCATCCGCCCCCGGCGCGACGGATCCGATTTGCAAATGGCGCGCCACTTGCCGAGCATGGCCGCGGCACCCCGGAGAACGCCATGACCTACTGCCTCGGCATCCGCACCAAGCACGGGCTCGTCATGGCGTCGGACTCCCGCACGAACGCGGGGATCGATCAGGTCGACGTCTGCTGCAAGATGCAGAACTTCGTCGTGCCGGGCGAGCGGATGTTCACGCTCCTCTCCAGCGGCAGCCTGTCGCTCACCCAGTCGATCATCACCCGGCTCGATCAGGAATTCCGCTCGGGCGAGGGGCTCGTCCGGGTGGCCAATTTCTACGAGGCGGCCCGCTGCGTCGGCCGTCTGGTGCGCGAGGTGGCCGAACTCGACCGCCCCTACATGGAACGCGACCACGTCGCCTTCGCCGTGAATTTCCTCCTCGGCGGGCAGATCCGCGTCGAGGAACCGCAGTTGTACATGGTCTACGCGCAGGGCAACCCCCTGCGCTGCACGCGCTCGAGTCCGTTCCTGCAGATCGGCGAGAGCAAGTACGGTCGGCCGATCCTCGACCGCGGCGTGCGCTACGACGAGACGACGCTCGAGGAGGGGGTCAAGTACGCGCTGTTGTCGCTCGATTCCACGATGCGTTCGAACGTCGCGGTCGGGCCGCCGATCGACCTCCTCGTCTACGCCAACGACGAGTTCGCGGTGCACCGCTACCGGCGGCTCGACCGGCCCGACGCCGAACTGGCCACCATCCGCTCGAGCTGGGAGCGCGAGCTCCGCCGGGCGATCCAGTCGCTGCCGGAGATCGGTTTCGCCGCGGACCCCGACGACGAGCGTCTCGGGATCACCCGTCGGCGGGGCGGCGGCCCCGCCGACCAGGCCTGACTTGAGCGGCCCGCGCCCCGGCAAGACGGGCAATGTCTGACGGTCGCGTACGGTGGCGAAGGGGCCGCGGCGCCGCATCGCCGGCACGACCGTCACGGTCGGGCGGCCTGGATACGGGTCGGCGAAACCTTACCGCGCGTCCGGTTTCGCACGCTTTTTCGTGCGAGAACCGTCCGATCCAGTTGTTCAGGCGGTGATCGTGACGGCCGGAGCCTGGCGGATTCCGGCACCGTGACGGTCGACGGGGGGGCCGATGCCGGCCCCGCCGCGCATCACCCCTGGCGATCCACCTTCATTCCGGGAGCCCATCCGACCATGCGATTCCAACGCACCAAACTTCCGCCCTTGTTCTCGGCGGGGATCCTCGCCGCAGGCACGCTGGTGTCGACGGCGGCGGCGCAGAACGCCCCCGTCCTGCCGAACGTTCCCCAGGAGGACGCCTACCAGCTCCGCGCCCTGCCGCCGCAGGAGGCCGCCGAGGAGGTCGAGGCCGAGCCGGAGCGCTACCTGCAGACGGAGTTCCTCGGCGACGCCGGCATCAAGACCTACGGCTGGCTCGACGCCGGCATCGGGGCCAACAACTGGGGCGCCCCCTGGAACGGCCCGATCACGTTCAACGACCGCAACTGGCAGGCGCAGATGAACCAGCTGTACCTCGTCAACGAGCGCGTCGTCGACACCGCCGACGGGGGCTGGGACCTCGGCGGCCGCATCGACCTGCTGTACGGCACCGATTACATGTACACCACGGCGCGCGGCCTCGACGCCAACCTCTTCAGCCAGAACTTCGGCGGCCAGCCGTCGTGGGGCAACCGCTACTACGGCCTCGCCCTGCCGCAGATGTACGGCGAGGTGGGGGTGGGCGACCATGCCGTGAAGGTGGGCCACTTCTACACGATCATCGGGTACGAGGTGGTGCCGGCGATCGGCAACTTCTTCTACACGCACGCCTACACGATGCAGTACGGCGAGCCCTTCACCCACACCGGCATCCTCGACACCTGGAAGGCCACCGACAACGCCACCGTGTTCGCCGGTATCACCAACGGCTGGGACAACTACAGCGACCCCATCAACATCTTCGGGATCGCCAATCCGGGGTATCCGGGGGCCAACAGCAACGCGGCGTTCCTGGGCGGCGTGTCGCTCAAGAACGACGACGAGTCGCAGGCCCTCACGATCACCACCTCGAGCGGCAACGAGATCGGGTCGTTCACGAGCCCCGCGGCCACGATCGGCAATCGGTCGGTGCTGAGCACGGTGTACGTCAACGAGCTGTCCGACGAGTGGACCTACGTCTTCCAGAACGACAACGGCTGGCAGTTCGGCGCCGTGGGCGTGCCTTCGGTGCTCGGGCAGCAGGCCGACCTCGCGCAGTGGTACGGCATCAACCAGTACCTCTTCTACAACATCAGCGACACGCTGGTGGCGGGGATGCGGCTGGAATGGTTCCGTGACAACAACGGCGCCCGCGTGATCTCCGGCCTGCGGAACTTCGCCTTCGGCGTGCCCAACGGCCCGGGCAACTGGCAGGGTGGGTTCCAGGGCAACTTCTGGCAGGCCACGTGGGGTCTGAACTGGAAGCCGACCAACAACTGGATCGTCCGCCCCGAGGTGCGCTACGACTGGTACTCGCCGGACCACGGCAAGGGCCCGCTGCCCTTCGGCCGGAACTTCAACGAGTACGGCCAGCTCTACGGCGGCTGCGACGCGATCTGGCAGTTCTGATCGGATCGCAGGGGGGGCCAGCGCGGCCTCCGCCTCATCCCGGCACCGGTCGTCGCCCCGCGGGGTCCGCTCGAGGCTCCGCGGGGCGATGCCGCGCGCCGGCCGCTGCCGGTATGATGCCCCCCTTCCGCCATGCCGGC
Source organism: uncultured Planctomycetaceae bacterium (assembly GCA_903885855.1). Classification (GTDB taxonomy): domain Bacteria; phylum Planctomycetota; class Planctomycetia; order Pirellulales; family UBA1268; genus QWOP01. The sequence continues at coordinate 1,310 of CAISKG010000397.1, read as the reverse complement.
GGTCAGGGGGGCGCGGCCATGCCAGCAGCATCGAGGTGGAGCAGCATCGCGGGTGTCGTGGTTCTGGCGATCGTCCTCGGCAGGGCCGCCGCGGCCGACGACGCGGATCCGCTCGCGGGCACGGCCCCGCTCCGGCTCGACGCCCCGTTCGACGAGGCGATGGTGGCGGGGATCGACCGCTTCCTCCTCCGCCGGACCGACGAGGCGAAGGCGGCGCGGCGCGACGCCTGGCGCACGGCGCTGGGCGACGTCGCCGGCCGTGACGCCTTCCGCGCCGACGCCCGCGGCCGCCTGCGTTCGATCCTCGGCGTCGTCGACGAGCGCGTGCCGGGGCGCGAGATCGCCCTCCGCGGCAGCGCGGGGGCGCCGGTCCAGGTGGCGGGCACGGCGGAGTGGACGGTGCTGCGCGTGTCGCTGGAGGCGCTCGACGGGATGCACGCCGAGGGGCTCGCGCTCCTGCCGGCGATCCGCGATCCGAAGGCCTGGGTGGTGGCGCTCGGCGACGCCCCCTGGCCCCCGGAGGCCTTCGCCGGCCTCCTCGGGGAGGAGGGGGCGGCCGGGGAGGCGAGCCGGCTGCCGCGGGCCCTCGTCGCCGCCGGCTGCGCCGTCTTCATCCCCGCGCTGCTCGACCGCGGCGACGAGTTCTCCGGGAATCCCGCGGTACGCTTCACCAACCAGTCGCACCGGGAGTGGGTCTACCGGCCGGCGTTCGAGCTCGGCCGCCACCCGCTCGGCTACGAGATCCAGAAGGTGCTCGCCGCCATCGACCGGATCGAGGCCGGGGCCGAGGCCTCGGCGACCGCGCTGCCGCCGATCGGCGTGTGCGGGGTGGGGGAGGGGGGGCGGATCGCGCTGCTCGCCGCCGCCTGCGACGAGCGCATCGATGCCACGCTCGTCTGCGGCGCCTTCGGCCCGCGCGAGGACACCTGGCGCGAGCCGATCGACCGCAACGTGTGGCGGTTGCTCACCACGGCCTCCGACGCGGAGGCGGCGGCGCTCGTCCTGCCGCGGGCCCTCGTCGTCGAGGCCGCGCGCGTCGAGGACTACGCCGGCCCCGCGCCGCCGCGCGAGGGGCGTTTCGGCGGTGATCGTGTAGGTCGGGAGTTCGCCGATGCTGGCCTTGGTTCGGATCGAGCCATCGGCGAGTTTCTGGAGGCGGGCGGAACCGCCGACGCTGAGGTCCTTGGGATCGAGCGGGGTCCAGGCGGCTGCATGGTGGTTCGTCGCGAGTCCTGCCTCCCATTCCCGCAGGAGGGACTGCAGGCGGGGTTCGAATTCGGCGAGGGACGACTCGGCGGCGGCGATGCGTT
>CAISKG010000396.1 GCA_903885855.1 uncultured Planctomycetaceae bacterium | reverse complement strand
CGCCGACGCGGCCGGCGCCGAGGTGCGCCGTCTGCTCGCCGACATCGACGCCGGCGGCATCGGGGAGGCGCTCTCCGACGTGCCCAACTTCATCGGCGACGGCTGCGCGCCGGGGGTGTCGACGTCGAAGATTCCGGTGGGCCGCCTGGCGGTGGTGGGGCCGTTCATGTTCCTCCAGCCCGACACCGCCAACCTGCAGGGGCAGTCGGCGGCGGTGTACGAGTTTCCCGGCGGCCTCGATTCGGTCGCGGCCCTGCAGGCCGCCGGCGTCGCCGGGGTGCCGGCGGGCTCGAAGGGGCCCTACGCCGAGATCGACGGGCCGATCAACATCGCCGTCACCGATCCCAAGGGGGGCCCGGGATCGATCGGCACGCCGGGCAACGACTACCCGGCCGTGGTGGACGGCGTCTTCCAGCGGCTCTATCCCGACAGCAAGGGCATGACCACGTACGTGCAGCCCGATTCGGGATTCCTCGCCGCCACGCCCGGCAGCGTGCCGCTCTACACCTCCTACGCCTTCTACGACTACGTCGTCGACACCGCCGTGCTCACGCCCGGGGCCAACGTCGGGTTCGTGAAGCTCTCCGAGAACGTCAGCCCGCTGCCGCGCGACCGCGTCTACTTCAACTACAGCTTCTTCGACAACGCCCTCCTCGGCGACATCCGCGGCGACGTGAGCCGCTTCACGCCGGGCGTCGAGAAGACGTTCGCCGACGGCTGGACGTCGGTCGAGGTGCGCACGCCCTTCGCGGCCACCGTGTCGAGCACGCAGACCGCCGATCCCTCCGATCCCTGCGGCATCGCCGACGCCGAGGGGGTCGAGTTCGGCAACCTGTCGGTGATCTTCAAGTCGCTCCTCGCCCTCGGCGAGACCTGGGCGGTGACCGGCGGCCTGCAGGTGATGCTCCCCACCGCGTCGGACGTGGCGGTGCTGTCGGGCCCCGGGGGGCCGGCGCTGGTGCGGATCGACAACCAGTCGACCCGGCTGATGCCCTTCACGGGCTTCATCTGGGCCCCCGACGACCGCGTCTTCGGGCAGTCGCTCCTCCAGATCGACACCGCCGCCAACGGCAACCCCGCCTTCATGGCGACGCCGGGAGGCAGCGGCCTCGCGCACGTCGGCGAGCTGCAGTACCCCACCTTCATGTACCTCTCCTTCTCCACCGGCTACTGGGCCCACCGCAGCGACACCGCGCGGCTCACCGGGGTGGCGCCGATCGTCGAGCTGCACGTCAACCAGGCCTTCCAGGCCTCCGACGTGATCCGCTCGTCGCAGTACCGGCTCGGCGCCGACTACGGCGTGACGTCGCTCGTCAACGGGCTCGTGGGCTGCAACTTCGAGTGGGGCAATCGCTCGACGGCGACCGTCGCCTACGTGACCCCCTTCGGCGGCGGCGCCGACCGGTGGTTCGACGGCGAGCTGCGGGCTTTCTGGAACTGGCGCTTCGGACCGCAGAACCGGCTCACGCGAGTGCAGTTCTGATTCCACGGGGGGGGCCGGGGGGCGCGGCGGCGGGGCGGGCGGAGCGGGGAAACGAACCGACATGACAGGCTGCTGGCCCTCGCCGGAGACCCAGGCTACGGTTGGGAGAGACGCGTCGTGCGGCCCGGCCGGTGCCGGCGCTCCCCGCGTCCGTCCCGGCGGATCGCCGATGCTCGGCTCCTTCACACCCCGCTGGTGGTCGCGGCGCGGCCGCGCGGCCGTGCCGGCGCCGTGCCGGACCGCGCCGCGCGCATCGGGGCCGGGCGTCGAGCGCCTCGAGGCCCGGTGGGTGATGGCGGCCCAGCTCTCCACCGGCGAGGTCGAGGCGCTCCTCGACCGGGCCAGCGCCGCCACGCCGAGCACCGACGCGATCATCGCCGTGGTCGACGTGCAGGGGCGGATCCTCGGGGTGCGCACCGAGAGCGGTGTGGCCACCGCCGACCTCGGTTTCGCGATCGACGGCGCCGTGGCCAAGGCCCGCACCGGCGCCTTCTTCTCCAACAACCAGGCGATCCTCACCTCGCGCACGGTGAGTCACATCAGCCAGAGCACCGTCACGCAGCGCGAGGTGCAGGCCAACCCCGCCGCCGCCGACGCCACCGTGCAGGGGCCCGGCTACGTGGCGCCGGTGTCGGTCGGCGGGCAGTTTCCGCCGGGGATCCTCCGCCAGCCGCTGGTCGATCTCTTCGCCATCGAGCACACCAACCGGGTGACGGTGTCGGCGGGCGTCGGCGGGCCGGTGGTCGTGCGGCGCGACGCCTACGCCGCCCAGCTCGATCCGGCGACACCGACGGCCGCGGTGGCCCGCGGCATCGCCACCCTGCCGGGCGGTCTGGGGATCTACCGCGCGGGCACCAACGAGGTGGTGGGCGGGATCGGCGTCTTCTTCCCCGGGCCCGACGGCTTCGCGACCTTCGAGCAGGGCTTCGTCGCCTCGCCGGCCCAGACGCGGACCGCCCGGCTCAACGCCCCCAAGGCGCTCGAGGCGGAGGTGATCGCGCTGGTCACGCTCCTCCCGATCGCCATCCCCAACGGCGGCAGTGCGCTTTCGCCGCTGGGGGTGACGCTCACGCCGGCGAGCATCCTCGCCCGGGCCGGCGGCCTCCAGGGAGCGGCGCCGCTGTCGGTGGCGCAGGCGCAGAACCTCGTCAACCGGGTCAACGCGCAGGCGCGCATCAACCTCGGCGGCATCGCGCTCGAGAGCTTCGGCCCCCAGGCCGGCCCGCTCGGCGTGGCCACGCTCTTCCGCCTCTACGCCGCGCTCAACCGGCCGGCGTCAGGCGTGGTCAACGGCGTCGACCGCCCCGTGGCCCCGGGCGGCGTGCTGCTCCTGGACGGCCTCGAGCAGCCGTCGGGGTGGCTCGTCGCGCCGCAGTCGAGCCCGCTGCCCGGCGGCCTCTCGGCCGTCGAGGTGGAGCGGATCGTCACCCAGGGGGTGCAGCAGGCGTCGATCACGCGCGCCCAGATCCGCCTCCAGCCCACCTTCACGAAGATGGTGCTCGCCGTGGCCGACCGCGACGGCAGCCTGCTCGGCGTGTTCCGCATGCCGGGGGCGACGGTGTTCTCGATCGACGTGGCGATCGCCAAATCGCGCAACACCGCCTACTACGCCTCGGCCGGACTGCAGCCAGCCGACCGTGTGGCGGGCATCCCCCTCGGCACCGCCTTCACCAACCGCACCTTCCGCTACCTCGCGGTGCCGCGCTTCCCGTCGGGATCGTCCACCGCGCCGCCGGGGCCGTTCTCGATCCTCAACACGCCCGGGATCGACCGCACGACCGGGCTCAACGTGGGGGCCCCGCTGCCGGCGTCGGCCTTCGACGTCACGGTGCTCGGCTACGACTCCTTCCATCCCGGCACCAACTTCCGCGCCCCGACCCCCGCGGCCAACCGCAACGGCGTGATCTTCTTCCCGGGGAGCACGCCGCT
>CAISKG010000395.1 GCA_903885855.1 uncultured Planctomycetaceae bacterium | reverse complement strand
GCCGGCAGCGGCGGCGCGGGGTGCCACACCGGCCGCGGGGCGACCGCCCGCGGCGGCAGCACGCCCCGGGCCGAGCCCGACCAGGCCCGCAGGGCCGGCACGGCGACCAGCTCGCGCTCCGGCCAGCGCAGCGCCGTCAACCGGCCCCCGCAGACGCAGCCGGTGTCGAGGCAGATCGTGCCGCGGAACCACTCCGCCTCGACGACGGGCGTGTGGCCCTGCACCACCGCCGCGGCGCCGCGGTAGCGGGCGGCCCAGTCGTCGCGCACCGGCATCGCCCGCTCGTCGAAGTCGCCGGTGTAGGCGCCGTGGATCGCCAGATCGTGCGCCGCGGGATCGCCCCCGCCGTGGAAGGCCTCGGGGAGGCCGGCGTGGGCGACCACGAGCCGGCCCTCGTCGAGCACGAGCCACGCGGGAAGCGACTCGAGGAAGGCGAGCACCCGCGCGCGGAAGTCCGCCGTCTCGCCGGCGAGCTGGGCGAGCGACTCCTCCAGACCGTGCCCCGGCTCCACCGGCCGCCCGTGCAGCGCGTCGGCGAGGCGCACGTCATGGTTGCCGGCGACCACCAGCGCCCGCCCCGCGGCCACCAGCCCCATCACGCGCCGCAGCACCGCGGGCGTCGCCGGGCCGCGGTCGACGAGATCGCCGACGAACACCAGCCGGCGGCCGGCCGGCCCGGGCAGCCCGGGGTCGGGGGGATGGCCGAGGGCCGCGAGCAGGGCGACGAGTTCGTCGTCGCATCCGTGGACGTCGCCGACGAGGTCGAACATGGCGTCCGGCAGCGGCCGGTTCCGGAGCGGGGATCGGGACCACCATACCCCGCGCGGCCCCCCCTGCCGAGACGGCCACTGCGGCCGCCGACGCGGAAAACGGCTGAAAACAGCGGTCCCGGCGGGCCCGGCAGCCTGCCGCGTTGCCGAATCGGCCCGGATGCGGTTAGTTGTCCGGCGGGGCCCAGCCCCGCCCCTCGGTCTTGGTCCCTCCCCCGCCCCCCCTGAGCCGCCCCCGCGGCGGTCCCCCCCATGATCCGCACCGTGTCAGCGTCGCTCGAGCCGATCCGCGAAAAGGTGGAGGCGGGCGAGCGCCTCGACGCCCGCGAGGCGCTGTCGCTGTGGGACGAGTCGGTCGATCTCCACGAACTCGGGGAACTGGCGAACCTCGTGCGCGAGCGGAAGAACGGCAACGCCGGCTACTACAACATCAACACCCACCTGAACCCGACGAACGTCTGCGTCTACCGCTGCACCTTCTGCGCCTTCCGCGCCGACCTGCGCGACCCGCGCGGCTACGTGATGGACGACGCGCAGATCCTGGCCCGCGGCCGGGAGGCCGTCGATGCCGGCAGCACCGAGATGCACATCGTCGGCGGGCTCCACCACCAGAAGGATTACGACTGGTATCTGGGGGTGATCCGCGTCCTCCACGACGCCTATCCCACGCTCCACCTCAAGGCTTGGACGCCCGTCGAGATCGACTGGTTCCGTCACCTCACCAAGCGGTCGGTGCGGGAGATCCTCGTGGAGATGCGCGACGCGGGGCTGGGGAGCCTCCCCGGCGGCGGCGCCGAGATCTTCCACCCGGAGGTGCGCGACAAGATCTGCGAGCACAAGGCCGACACCGACGCCTGGCTCGACATTCACCGCACCGCGCACTCCCTCGGGCTGCGGAGCAACGCCACGATGCTCTACGGCCACATCGAGAACGCCTTCCACCGCACCGACCACCTGCTGCGACTGCGGGCGCTGCAGGACGAGACCGGCGGCTTCCAGACCTTCATCCCGCTGGCCTTCCACCCCGACAACACGCGGCTGTCGCACCTCAGCAAGCCCTCGGCGACGATGAGCCTGCGGACGATGGCGGTGTCGCGGCTGGTGCTCGACAACTTCGACCACGTCAAGGCCTACTGGATCATGCTCGGCATCGGCACCGCGCAGGCGGCGCTCGCCTACGGCGCCGACGACCTCGACGGCACCGTGCGCCACGAGCTGATCTACCACGACGCCGGCGCCACCACGCCCGAGGTGCTGTCGGTGGATCAGATCCGGCGCCTGATCCGCGAGGCGGGCCGCGATCCGGTGGAGCGCGACACCCTCTACCACGAGGTGGTGCGCGACGGGAGCGGCTGGCACAGCGGCGCGAAGATTCCCTCGGGCGCCGTCCGCTAGCGGCCCGTCAGGGGAGCCGATGGCGGGAGAAGAACTCCCACAACAGCGCGTTGGCCGAGACGCTCTCGGTCGAGCGGCCGATGAATCCCACCGGCGGCTTCTGCCCCGGCCAGGTGTGGCCGCCCCCCTCGATCCGCACCAGTTCGACCTCGCAGCCGTCGCGCCCGCCGCTCCAGCGGAGGCGCGTCACCGGCAGGGCGTCACCGGCGGCGGTGAGCGTCTCCTCGACCGGCCCTGCGTCGCAGCCGGCCGCCTCCACCCAGGCCGTCACCGAGCGGGCGACGCCGGGGAGCCGCGGGCCGCGGCGCCCCGTCCGGGCCCCGCCATGGCCATGCCCACCACCGACCCCGCGACGGCCGGGTCGCACCCGCGCCGCGCCGACATCCGCAACATCGCCATCATCGCCCACGTC
>CAISKG010000394.1 GCA_903885855.1 uncultured Planctomycetaceae bacterium | reverse complement strand
CGCTCAGACATGGCACAGCCTCCCCCAGCGCCCGCCGAACTCGTCGAGGAGGCAGCGCCCGCTCCGCAGCCGCACCACGCGCGGCGGTGCGGCTGCCGGCGCCGCGTCCTCCGCGTCGGCAGGCTCGACGACGATCAGGAGCCGGTCGGGCCCGCTGCGCTCCTGGTCGGAGAGCCGCCCCATCCCCCCGGGCGTGGTGATCACGATCTGGAGCGTGCCCCCGTCGCGGCCTCCGCGCCCGCGCCGGGCGGCCGGGGAGCGCGCTGGGGCGGGCTCGTAGCGGGCCAGGGCGTCGAAGAAGCGCGACAGGCCGCGCTGGCCGGGCTGGATCTCGTGCTCGTCGCCCCCGAGGCGGCACTCCACGCGCGCGTGCCGGGCGTGGTAGGCGCGGCAGACGCTGGCGGCGATGCGCAGCGACGACTCCAGCGTGCCGGTGGGGCCGTCGTCGCGGCCATCGGGATCTGGATGGACGACGACGCGCACGGCGGCGGAGATCGGCGCCTGCCGCTCGCACGACACCAGTTCCCCGGTGCGCGACGAGAGGGGCCAGTGCACCTTCTTGAGCGCGTCGCCATGGCGGAAGGGGCGCGTGCCGGAGACGTCGCCCACGTCGCCCTGGCGGCGGTCGGAGAAGTGTTCGTCGGAGGTGCGGAGGATGCCGCCGCCGAGCAGCGCCTCCAGCGCCACCGTCGCCGGCCAGACGAGCACGCGGCGCTCGAGGCGCACCGGCCGGGAGGCCGCCGTGAGGCCGAAGGGGAAGGCGGTGACGATCCGCACCTCGCCGCGCGGGAACTCGCCGCGGCGCTGCGGCGCGCCGTCCCAGGTGAACTCGCTCGTCGAGCGGGCGGGGAGGCGGGCGAGGGCCACGGTCCGGCGCTCGCCCAGATCCCCCTCGAGCCACACGCCCCACACCGGCCAGGGCCAGGCGTTGCGGATGGCGACGGTGGCCCGCAGGGCCTCCCCCTCCACGCCGCGGATCGCCGGCAGTCGCAGCTCGGCCGAGAGGCCGCGGATCGTGAGCGCCGGCCATCCGTAGCCCACCACGATCACCCCGGCCAGCGCCCCGCAGGCCACGACCACCGCGGGATTGACGAACACCGCCAGCACCGCCGCCACCGCGAGCATGGCCAGCAGCGCCACGATCGGGCGGCGCAGGCGCCGCTCCCAGGCGGCGAAGGGGGAGACGTCGCGGGCGAGCACGCCTCCCAGGGAATCGAGGAATCGTTCGAGGCGCGCGGGGCGAGCGCGGATACGCTCCGGGACCATGGCCAGGCTCCTTCGCCGGACGGGGCCCGACGGGGCTCGGTCGCCCGGTCGGGATCGGATTCCCGACGGGCACAGGTGCCCGATCGGGAGGTGACGCGCGGGGTCCGACCGGAGGCACGGCGACGCCCCGAAACGATCGGGGGGCCCGCGCGGCCGCCGGTTCGAGGGCCGGCCTGGCGCCCGCCGCCGCGCGGACGCCGCCGGGGGCGGCGCTCGCTGTGCGGGGCTGAAGGCCGGCCGGGCGTCAGGCGGGGGGGCCGCGGGCGAAGAAGTGGGCCGCAGGCGCGGGGAGCGCGGCCGGAACGGGGGGCGTGGCATCCCCCCAGCGCACGAGGATCGAATCGAGGGTCGGCGACCATCCCCCCTGCATCATGCGCTGGGCGAGGAATTCGCAGGCGGCGCAGGGGGCGAGGGAGTCGGCGCGCGTGGCGCCGGGATCGGCAGCGCCCTGCACGGAATCGGAGGCGGCGGCGCGGCGGGCCGCGAAGGGGCAGGACGTGGCCCGTGCGCGGGCGGCCGAGGCGTCATGCTCATGCGCGCAGCACGCGCCGGGCTCGGCCGGGATCGATTCGGCGCCGCGGGCATGCCCATGGGCGCCGTGCGCGGCGTGGGGGGCGTGGTTGTGCGACCAGACGGCCAGCGGGCCGGCGGCCAACTGCAGCGCCAGGGCCAGCAGGGCGAGGGGGCGACGGCTGTGGCGGAGGGAGAACACGGACCTGGCTTCCCGAACGACCCCCATCGGAGCACCCACGCTCCCGAGCATACGCTCCCGATACGATCGTTCCAAAGGTTTTGTGCGTCAAGGCCGTCCGGGCTGTTCCACGGCCGGCCAGGCTCAGGCTCCGGTCAGCCCAGCCGCTTCTCCATGATGTAGTCGTCCATCACGAATCCCCCGCCGATCTCGAACACCGCCGCCTCGCGGACCGTGAATCCCCGGCGGGTGTAGAAGGCGATCGCCCCGGCGTTGGCCTTGTTGACCTGGAGGAAGACCGTCCGCCGGCCGAGGGCCCGCGCCCGGGCTTCCACGTGCTCGAGCATCCGCCGCCCCAGCCCCTGCCCGCGGCGGGCGTCGAGGAGGTAGAGCTGGCCGAGCTTGAGGCTGTCGGGCTCGGCGGCCACGAGCATGCTGCCGCAGTAGCCGACCGCCTCCCCGTCGACCCGCAGGAGCTCGAGCCAGCGATCGGCGGCGGCGCGCGTCTCGTGGAGGGCGTCGTCCCGGAACCGCTCGGCGAGCATGAAGTCGATCTGGGCGGCGGGGATCATGCCGGTGTAGTGCTGCCGCCAGATCCTCCCCGCCAGATCGCGGAGCAGGGCATGGTCGGCCGCGGTCACCGGATCGATGGAGATGGTCACGGCGCGCGGCTCCCCGATCAGCCGAAGTTCGACCAGCGGCCCGTGGCGATCACCGAGGCGGCGATGAGGCCGTTGGTGGTGGCGTGGGCGACGATGGCGTCGCCGATCCTCCCGCGGTGGACCAGCGCCAGGGCGAAGCCGGCGCCGGCGATCGTCGCCGGCAGCCAGTCGGCGCCGTGGTAGATCCCGAACACCGCCGACGAGACGACGAACGACAGCCAGGTAAAGGTGCCGGGGGCCACCCGTTCCACGTCCTCGGCGATCAGGCGGCGGGTGAGGAAGCCGCGGAAGGCGAGCTCCTCGGCGATCGGCACGGTGACGACGTAGCCGACGAGGCGCACCACGAGCCAGACCGGGCCCCACACGGCGCCGAGTTGCATCGGATCGAGCGGCGGATCGGCGTTGGAATCGTGTGCCGTGAACGCGCCGGCCAGCGCCATCCAGGCGGCGCAGACCGCGACGCCGATGCCCACGGCGACCGGCGAGACGCTCCACGACCGCGGCCGCAGCTCCCCGCGCAGCCGCCACAGCACCGCCGCCACCACCGCCACGCGCGCCGGATAGAGCAGATCGAGGCTCCCCTTGGTGGAGAACAGGCCGGTGAGGATCTGCGTGGCGAGGAGGGCCAGGTAGGGGAGGAGGCAGGCGACGACCGACGGACCGTGGAGGGCGCCGCGGGGGGCGTCGGCCTTCGCGCCCGCGGGGAGCGGGGCCGCCGCGGCGGCATCGACCGCGCGATCGGCCTCGGCGGTGTCGCCGGCGGGGAGCGTCGTGAAATACGGCATCCGGGAGACGACCCAGATCGTGCCCAGGCCGATGACGAGGAACGCCACCCAGCCGGCCTGCGAGTGGAAGCCGTCGACCGCGATCTCCGGGGAGATGTGGATTCCCACCAGGATCAGCGCGATGATCCGGACGATGTTCGCCAGGTACACCAGCACGACCCCCACCGGGAAGATGACCAGCGCCCTGGGGAAGCGGTGGTAGGCGCGGAACCACCACAGGTAGGCGGCGAAGAGCATCGTCACCAGCGTGATCCCCTGGTAGCCGCTGCACGGGCTGTGGATCCGCACCTGGAAGGCCTCGGTACCGATCACGAATTTCGACGGCCGGACGACCGGATCGGCGACGACCAGTGCCAGGAGCCGCTCGACGACGTCGACGGTGACGCCGCCGGTGGTCACCCAGAAGACGTTCGTGACCCGGTCGGAGATGGCGATCGCCCCCGCCACCGCCGCCGCGGCCGTCGCCGCGGCCGCCGCCGCCCTGCGCACGTCCGCCCCGTGCGGCAGGAGGAGCAGGGCCGACGCGATCCAGGCCAGGAGCAGCACGGTGGCGATGGCGTCGGTGGCGGTCGTGCCCACGAGCGACTGCGGCAGCCCCGTGGGAATCGTCGCCATGAATCCCAGCAGGGCGAGGAAGGGGATCGACTGCGCCGCGAGGCGCGTGGCGTCGAGGGGCGCGAGGCGGTAGGTGTCGAGGTTGCGCCGCACGACGTGCTGGAGGACGACCGCGGCCGCGAGCACCGCGATCAGCAGCTCCTTGCGGAGGAAGCGCCGTCCGAAGAGCGTGCCGGTGAGGGCGAGCGTCTCCTCGCCCACGAGCCGGTCGATGGCGACGATCTGGAGGGCGAGGATGGCCACCGACACGAGCATCGCACGCCAGGGCACGGCGCCGGCCGGGGGGGCGGGCACGGCGGCGGGCGCGGCGGGGGAGAGCGGCTCGGTCATGGGGCAGGGCGCAGTATTCATGCCCCCCATGCCCCGATCAACCGCCCGGCCGCGGCGGGCGGGTGGAGGGGCGGCCGGCCGACGGACGCTCGCGCGGCGGCGCTACCAGAGCCCGTCGGCGCGGAGCCTGGCCTCGACCATGTCGGCCATGTCGCGCGCCTGGTCTTCGAGTTCCTCGAGGAGATCGACGTCGTCGTCGTCCTCGGCCCGGCGGGCGAGGAAGAGGATGTAATTGGCCTCGTTGCGCCAGGCCTTGAGCCAGTCGGGCCGCGTGGAGACGGGGCGGTGGAGGAGGCTCTGGAGGCGGAGGAACTCGTCGGCGCCGTGCGACATGCGGGCAGTCTACCCGCCGGGCCGGGGGCACCGGCCGCCCACCATCCTTCCGGCATGGTGATGACGGCGGTGCCCCCGGGCTGGTCGCGGGCTTGCCTCAGGAGACGGGCGGCTGCTGGGCGATGT
>CAISKG010000393.1 GCA_903885855.1 uncultured Planctomycetaceae bacterium | reverse complement strand
TCTGTGGCTTCTTCCCTCGCGTGACGAGCGAAGGGGTCGCCCGTGCCTCCGAGCGGCGTAACCGACAAGCACAGCCAGGGATGGCGGAGCGCAGGAGGGCCCGAGTGAGCGGGAGGCCCGGAGGGCCGAAGCGATCGTCCGGCGAGCGCGGCACGGGCGACTCCGACGCGGAAGCAACCGCTGAGCGCCCAGGACCACACACGGCCCCGAGCCCCGCCCGAAGCCCGGCGGCGAAGCGAAACCTCAGGCGCCCTCTCGCAGCATCGGAGGCGGATCCTCGAGGTCGTCGAGCTCCGCCGGGAGTTGCAGCTGCCGCATGGTCTCGTCGGTGCGCCGCATGCCCTCCGCCACCTCGTCGACGCGCTGGGCGATGTCGCTCACGTCGCGTTTGGCCACCGACCCCTCGGCGAGGGCCTCGATCTTCGACTCGAGCCGCTCCACCTCGGCCACGATCACGTCGAGCTTGCGCTGGGCGTCGTCGATGTTCTCGGCACGCTGCCGCGTCGTGCGGAGGTCGTCCTCGAGCACCGCCCGGAGCCGGGCGGTCTCGGGGTCGTCCTGCTCGCCCGCCTTGCCGAGCGACGCCAGACGGCGATCGAGGTCCGCGATCCGCTTGCGGATCGCGTCGCCGTCGGTGTGCTCCACGAACTCGGAGAGCGACTGGGCGCCGTGGATCATGCGCAGGTAGCCCCACAGCAATCGCTCGAGCGACTCGAGCGATCCGCCCTCGCCGCCCCGGTGCCGGCCCGCCATGTCGACCAGATGCAGGCAGCGCTCCCGGAGGCGCTCGAATCGCTGGCGCAGCTGCGGCGACAGGGAGCGGAGGAGGCGCTCGTAGGATTCGCGGGTGCCGACGAGGGCCGCCTGCCGGCGGACTTTGGCCTCCTGGGCGTCCACCGCCTCGCGGAAGCGCTCGTTGGTCACCATGCTGGCGAGGTAGAGGAGTTCGCCGGCGGCGACGAGCGGGAGCACCACGCTGGGGAAGCCGCTGATCACCGCCGCGGCGACGCCGGCGCCGACGAAGAGGAGGTTCCAGCGGCTGCCGAACGCCGTCCGCAGGTAGGCACCGAAGCGCTTCACGACCGCATCACACCTTTCCATGCCCCGGTGCGGGGCGCGACGAGGATCACCCGGCGGGCCGCTCGGCGGCGGCCTCGATCCGCTCGAGTTCGGCGGTGAGCCGCGACACCTGCTCGTGGAACCAGGGCTGGTTCTGGGTCTCGCGCGCGGGCGCCGAGGCCGCCGGCATGTGGAGTTCCGACGCGATCCTACCCGGGGTGGTGGCCATCACGAACACCCGGTCGCCGAGATACACGGCCTCCTCGACGGAATGGGTGACGAACAGCACCGTGGCCTCGACTTCGCGCCACAGCCGCACGAGCAGATCCTGCATGTCGAGCCGGGTGGCGGGATCGAGGGCGCCGAAGGGCTCGTCCATGAGGATGATGCGCGGCCTGAGGGCCAGCGTGCGGGCGATGGCCACGCGCTGGCGCATCCCGCCGGAGAGTTCGTGGGGATACTTGAGGGCGTCGCGCACCGGATCGAGGCCGACGCGTTCGATCCACTCGCGCCCCTCGCGCTCGCGCGTGTGGCGGGCCACGCCGCGGCACTCGAGGCCGAAGGTCACGTTGGCCAGCACGGTGCGGTTGTCGAAGCTGGTGTAGTCCTGGAAGACCATGCCCCGGTCCGCCCCGGGCCCGACGACCTCGCGACCGAGGACGCGCACCGACCCGACCGTGGGGGGGAACTGCGGCTCGAGCCCGGCCACCATCCGGAGAACGGTGCTCTTGCCGCAGCCCGAGGGGCCGAGGAAGGTGGAGATCTCCCCCTTGTCGGGCAGGTCGGGGATGGTGAAGGAGACGTCGCGGATCGCCACCGCCTCGCGCGGCGTGCCGGCGTGGTAGATCTTGGTGACGCCGGCGAAGTCCACGGCGGCCGGCCGGTCGGCGGCCGGCGGCGCCGGCGACGCCGCGGCCGGAGGCGACGGAAGGGCCGGATCCTGCGGCGCGCCGCTCATGGCCGGAACTCCGTCCGCTTGGGGTGGACGAGCCCGCCGACGATCCGCGGAACGATCCCCCGGCCGCCGTAGCGGTAGGGGAAGAGGTCGCACTGCAGCCACCACAGCGCCCGGTCGATTCCCCAGGCCACCAACGGGATCACCAGCAGGACGATGAGGATCGTCTCGCGCTGGCCGCGCCGCTGCGAGACGTTGATCAGGTCGCCGAGGCCTCCGGAATCGGTGCCGAGCTTCACCAGCTCGGCGAGCATGACGTAGCCGAAGGCGAGGCCGAAAAGGAGGCGCAGCGAATTGAAGATCGACGGTGCGGCCAGCGGTGCGAGCACCTTGAGGATGATCTGGCGGCGATTGGCGCCGAGGGTCAGCGCCGTGTCGACGAAGCGCTGCGGCACGTCGAGCACCGCGGCGGTGGTGTCGGAGAGGACGAAGGCCACGCTGGCGATGAAGAGGAACATCACCTTCTGGAAGTCGCCGATGCCGAAGAAGGAGAAGGTGAGCGGGATGAGCGCCGCCACGGGGATGTTGCGGCCGAAGACGGCCAGCGGGGCGAGGAAGGCCCGCAGCGCCGGGAAGCAGGCGGCGAGGATCCCCACCGGCACGCCCACGAGCACCGCCAGACCGAAGCCCAGACAGACGCGCTTCAGCGTCACCAGCGTGTTGGCGACGAGCTTCCGCTCGCCGAAGACCACCGGGAAGGATTCCACCGTCTCCTGCACGCTGGGGAGCGTCGTCGGGCTGACGAAGCGCCGCTCCGGCTCGCCGACGGGGCCGGCGGTGGCGACGAACCAGGCCGCCACCACCGCGGCGATGCAGGTGAAGCCCCAGAAGACGGCGGCCCAGGCGGGGATCGTGCCGCGCAGCGGCGCCACCGGCCGCCCGTCCGCTCCGCCCCCCGCGGTGGCGACCGGGGCGGCGGCGGGAGGGGGGGGATCGGGCGGGGAATCGGCAGACTCGGCCATCGCTGTGCCTCCCCTGCCTCACTCCTTCTCGGCGGAGTAGACCTTGATCTCCACGCGCCGGTTGCGGGCGTGATCGTCGGGATGCTCGGGGTCGACCGGGCGCTCCCAGCCGACGCCGTCGACCGCGAAGCGGCCGTCGTCGAACTCGTACTTCTCCACGAGGGCGTCCTTGACGGCGTTGGCGCGACGGGACGACAGCTCCTTGACCACATCGCCTGGAATCCGCCCCTTCATCGAGGAGTCGGTGTGGCCTTCGATCACGATCCGGGCCGCGCCGAACTGCTTGGCCAGCGTCGCCACCTCGTCGAGCACGAGGTCCACGCTGGCGTCGTAGGGCTCCTCGACCTCCTTCCCGTCCACCTTGCGCACGATCTTCTTGCGCAGATCCCAGCTGTTGGGGAAGAAATGGATCACCACGGTGTTGGTGAGGATCTCGTCGTTCTCGGCCCGGATGTCGGCGAGCCGCTTCGGGGGGAGGGGCTTGGTGTACTCGTCGCGCGTCTCCGCGTACTTCGGCTCCTTGCCCAGCTTCTGGATGACGGAGAAATCCATCACCTGATCGAACGGCACCGGGGGATTGGAGATGGCGCCCACGCGCCGGTAGAGGTAATAGGCCTGCTTCCAGATGCGCTCGAAGTTGGCCGGGTTGTTGCGGTTGATGAAGAACTGGTAGTTCTCGGCCCAGTTGGTGGCGTGGGCGTCGCCGAGCATGCCCAGCGTGTCACTGGCGGGGATGTTGTAGCCGGCCGACATCAGCTCCGCGGCCCGGGCCTTGCCCTGCTCCGTCTTGAGGGTGTCCATGGCGTCGAAGATGCCGCGCACGATGGCCTCGATCTTGCCAGGGTGGTCCTGGGCGAAGTCGGCGCGGGCGAACCACACGTCGGCGATCAGGCGATTGGCCGTCTGCGTGGTGACGAGCATCCGGTTGCCCTTGGCCTTGGCGAGGTTGTAGATGTCGGGGGCCCAGGAGACGGCGGCGGCGATCTCCTTCTGCGAGTTGAAGGCGGCCGCGGCCTGGAAGGCGTCCTCGGTGAACACCATCTCCACGTCCTGCGGCTGCAGCCCCCCCGCGACGAGCATGTTGAGCGCGAAGAACTGGCTCGGGGAATTCTGGGCCAGCGCCACCTTCTTCCCGGCCAGATCGCGGACGGTGTTGATCCCCTCGCGGACCACGATGCCGTCGCCGCCGTTGGAGAAGTCGACCTGCTGGTAGACGCGCGGCATGACGCGCGAGTCCTTCGGGGCACCGGAGCGGTCGGTGAGCCCCTCGAGGAACAGCGGGATCATGTCGAGCGTGGCCCAGCCGATGTGGACCTCGCCGGCCGCGTAGGCGTCGCGCATCGTGACGGGGTTGTCGATCAGCACCAGTTCGATCTTGAAGGGCTTGCCGTCCGGGCCGACCCACTCCTTCCCCGCCTTGAAGCCGTCGTTGGCGAGGATGATCGGCGCCCAGCCCGCCCAGACGTTGAGCGCGAAGCGCACGGTCTCGTTCTCGAGCGGCTTGTAGGCACTCGTGCCCTTGACCGGCGGGAGTTTCTCGGCCGGCTTGAAGGCGTATTCGGTGACCGTCGTCGGCACCGCGTCATCGGGGGCCTCCGACTCGCCGCCCCCCTCGGGCGGCACCGCGGGCGCCGCGCCGCCGCCCCCGCCGGCCGCCACGGGCACGCCGCCCGCGCCG
>CAISKG010000392.1 GCA_903885855.1 uncultured Planctomycetaceae bacterium | reverse complement strand
GCCGGCGGCCCGAGGGCGACGCCGCGCCGGCGGCCAGCGGCGCGGCCGAGCGCGGCTGGCGCCAATTGGCCGGTGCGCCGGCGCCGTCGAACGAGGCCGGGTTCCACGCCGGCGTCTTCGACGCGGCCGGCCGGCTCGTGGCGGTGAACCGTCCCGCCGCCGAGGACGACCCGGCCGTCGTCCCCGACGACGAGGTCGAGCGGCTCTTCGCCGGCGTGCCGCTCGAGCGTTTCCGCCAGCGTGCCGGGGCGCCCGCGAACATCGTCGAGGAGGTGTGGCGCACGTTCCTGGTGGCGGTGCTCCTGGCACTGGCCGCGGAGGGCATCCTCTCCCTCCCCGCGCCGGTGCCGCCGCGCGAGGGGGGGCCATGACACCGGGCGCCTCGATCGTCACCTCCGGCCTCCGCTTCCACGCCACCCCCTGGTCGCTGGGGGTGGCGGCGGTGCTGGTGGCGCTGGTGGTGGGCGTCGCCGTGGCCACGGCGCGGCGCAGCGGCTTCCGCCCGGCGATCCTGGCGCTGGAGGCGCTGCGGGTGGCGATCGCGGTGCTCGTGGCCTTTCTCCTCAACCAACCGGAGTGGGTGATGGAGGAGCGGCCGCGCGAGAAGCCGCCGGTGGTGGTGCTCGTCGACGCCTCGCGCAGCATGGACACCCCCGACGTGCGTCCGCCGGACGGCGGCGCGCCGCGCTCGCGGCGCGACAGCGTCGCGGCGCTGGCCGACCCCGCCTTCTTCGCGGAGATCGCGGAGCGGTATGCGATCCGCGTGGAGACCGTCGGCGCGCCGGCGGCCGCGGAGGGGGCCGCCGCCGGGACCGATCTCCACGCGCCGCTGGAGTCGGTGGTGCGCCGGCATCCCGGCCTCCGCGCGGTGGTGCTCGCCTCCGACGGCGACTGGAACCAGGGCGCGCCGCCGGTGCAGGCGGTGGGCACGCTGCGTGCGGCGGGCGTGCCGCTGTTCGCCGTTCCCGCCGGGAGCGTGGTGCCGCTTCCCGATCTGGCGGTCTCGGCCGTCGACGGGGCGGTCACCGGCGTGGTCGGCAAGCCGTTCCGGGTTCCCTTCACGATCCAGAGCACGATGCCGCGCGAGGAGACGGTGAACGTCACGGTCGAGGCCTCCGACGGGCAGACCTTCGCGCGCACCGTGCGCGTGGCGCCGATGGGGCGCACGGAGGACGCCGTTCTCTGGACGCCCGCGTCGGTGGGCGAATACACGGTCACGGTGCGGCTCCCGGAACGGCCCGAGGAGGCCGATCCCGGCAACAACACGCGCTCCATCCCGGTGAGCATCCGCGAGGAGCGGCTGCGCGTCCTGATCGTGGAGACGCTGCCGCGGTGGGAATTCCGCTACCTGCGCAACGCCCTCTCCCGCGACCCCGGCGTCGAGCATTCCACGCTCCTCTTCCACCGGGGCCTCGCGCGGCCGGGCGGCGGCTCGCGCGACTCGATCGACCGCTTTCCCGGCACCATCCAGGAGCTCTCGGAGTACGACGTGGTGTTCCTCGGCGACGTGGGCGTCGACGACGGGCAACTCACCGAGGAGGACTGCCGCCTGCTGCGGGAGCTGGTGGAGTTCCAGGCGTCGGGGATCGTCTTCATGCCGGGATGGCTCGGCCACGAGCTGTCGCTGGAGTCGACGGCGCTGGGCGACCTGCTGCCCGTGGTGCTCGACGCCAGCCGGCCGGAGGGCACCGGCACCCCGATCCCGGGCCGCTTCGCCCTCACCGAGCGCGGCGAGGCGAGCCTCCTCTCGCGACTGGCCGACTCGCGCGAGGAGAACGCCGCGGTGTGGGAGTCGCTCCCCGGCTTCCAGTGGTACGCGCCGGTGGTGCGCGCCAAGGCGGGCAGCGAGGTGCTCGCGGTACACGACGACGCCGGCAACGCGCATGGCCGCATCCCGCTGCTGGTCACGCGTCCCTTCGGCGCCGGCAAGGTGCTGTTCATGGCCACCGACGGGGCCTGGCGCTGGAGGAAGGGCGTCGAGGACCGCTACCACTACCGCTTCTGGGGGCAGGTGGTGCGTTGGATGGCCTACCGGCGCTCGATGCAGAAGGGGGAGCGGATGCGGCTCCTCCATGCGCCCGAGCAGCCCGAGCCGGGGCAGGTGGTGGCGCTCGACGCCAACGTCGTCGACGCCGCCGGCGAGCCGCTGCAGCTCGGCACCGTCACCGTCACGGTGGAGTCGCCGGGGGGCGACGTGGAGACGGTGCGCCTCGTGGCGCCGGGGGAGCAGGGGGCGTGGGGCGTGTTCTCCGGCAACTGGACCCCGCGGGAGCCCGGCAGCCATGCGGTGACGCTCGCCTGCGCCGAGACCGGCGACCGGCTCGAGGGGCGGATCTTCGTGCAGGGTGTCCCCGGGGAGGCGATCGGCGGCCCGGCGCGGCCGGAGGTGCTCGAGGAGCTCGCCCGCCTCTCGCGCGGGGCGGTGACGCGGCCGGAGGCGCTCTCCGAGTTGCCCGGGCTGCTGGCGGGGCTCCCCGAGCCCGCTCCCGAAGCCCGGCGGAGCCGCTTGTGGGCCCACCCCCTCGCGCTGGCGTTGCTGGTGGGGATGCTGGGGGTGTTCTGGGCGGGGCGGAAGTGGCAGGGGCTGTTCTGAGGGGTCGGGGGTAGGATGACGGTGGGCCGGTGGCCCGGTGGATTCCACGGGAGAGCGTTGCCATGAACGGACGTCACGGGGAGGAGCGGGGCCGCGACGGATCGCCCGCGGCCGGGGCGCTCTCGCTGCCGGCGGGTCTCGTGCGCCAGCTCGACGAGTTCCGTTCCTCGGTGCGGCGTGTGAAGGGGATCGAGGCCGTCTGCGGGGCGCTCTCGGGCGTCTTGCTCGCCTGGGGGGCGTTGTTCGTCGTCGACCGCTTCACCGAGACGCCCACGGCCGTCCGTTACGGCGTGTTCCTCGTCGCGGCGGGGGCCTGCGG
Source organism: uncultured Planctomycetaceae bacterium (assembly GCA_903885855.1). Lineage (GTDB taxonomy): Bacteria > Planctomycetota > Planctomycetia > Pirellulales > UBA1268 > QWOP01. Next base: position 7,215 of record CAISKG010000392.1, on the reverse strand, counting down.
GCTCCTGCCGCTGGCCTGGCAGCGCTGGTTCCGCGGCCTGCGCGGCATCGCGCCGGTGGCGCGGTTGGTGGCGCGCCGCTTCCCGTCGCTCGGCGACGAGGTGCTCGGTGCGGCCGAGTTGGTCGGCAACCGCGGCGAACAGGATCGCTCGCGCGTGCTCTGCGAGGCGGCGGTGCGGCAGGTGGCCGAGAGCGCCGCACGCCACGATCTCGCCGCCGCGATCCCCCGGCCGCGGCATCGACAGTGGGCGGCCTTCGCGGCGCTGCCCCTGGCGGCGGCGCTGGTGGCGGCGTGCGTCGTCCCCGGCGCGGCGGTGAACGCGTGGCAGCGCCTCCTCGCCCCCTGGGGCGCCGTCCCGCGCCACACCTTCGCGCGGCTCGCGCCGCTCCCCGGCGCGATCGTGGTGCCGCACGGCGAGCCGGTCGGCCTGCCGGTGGAGCTGGCGGCCGACACGGCGTGGCGGCCGGCGCAGGCCACGGCCCGGCTGGACGCGGGCGCCGTGCTCCGCGCCGAGCGCGACGGCGACCGCTACCTCCTCGCGCTCCCCCCTCAGGTGGCCGAGCGCGGCGTGCGGCTGGCCGTGGGCGACGCCCGGCAACGCGTCCGGATCCTCCCCACGATGCGCCCGGAGATCAGCGCCGTGGCGGCGCGCGTGCGCCTCCCCGACTACCTCGGCATCCCGGCGACGCTCGAGCGCGAGCTGCGCGGGGGGGGCTTGGCGGTCGTGCAGGGGAGCCGCGTGGCCGTCAGCGTCACCGCCGACCGCTCGCTCGCCGCCGCGACGGTGGACGACGCGCCGCTGACCCCCGACGGGGCCAGTTTCGACGTGCCCGAGAGGGAGGTGGCGGAGCCGGTGGCGCTGTCGCTGGCCTGGCGCGACACCCTCGGCCTCGACGGCGCCAAGCCGCTCGAGGTGCGGCTCGTGCCACGGGAGGACGAGGCCCCCACCATCGCCGTCGACGGCCTCGGCGGCCGGGCGGTGCTCCTCGACACCGAGACGGTGCGCTTCACGCTGGCGGCCCGCGACGATTTCGGCGTCGAGCGGGTGGGCATCGAGTGGACCGGCGACGGGCCGGGCGCCGCCACCGGCGAGCGCGTGCTGGCCACCGGGGGCGCCGAGCAGGCGGCCCTCGAAGCCGCCGGCACCTTCGCCCCCGTGGAGCTCGGCATCGAACCGCAGACGGTGGAGGTGCGGGCCTTCGTGGAGGATCGGCTCCCCGGCCGGGGGCGCGTGCGCTCGCCGCCGACGACGTTCGTGGTGATGACCGCCGCCGACCATGCCCGCTGGGTCACCGACCAGATCGGCCGCTGGCGGCAGCAGACGGCCGAGGTGCGCGACCGGGAGCTCGAGCTCCTCGCCCGCAACGAGGAATTCGCCGCCATGTCGGCCGCGGAGCTCGACGCCCCGGATACCCGCAAGTCCCTCCGCGAGCAGGCGGCGGCGGAGCGCACCAACGCCCGGCGCCTGGGCCGCCTCGCCGAGAACGGGGCGGAGCTGGTGCGCCAGGCGGCGCGGAATCCGGAGTTCGACGCCGAGTCGCTCGAGGAGCTCGCCGGCCACGTCGACGCGGTCAACGCGATGGCGGCGACGCGCATGCCGCGGATCGCCGAGCTGCTCCAGTCGGCGGCCGCTGCCAAGGGGGGTGGCCAGCCGCGCCCGCCGACCCAGAGCCAGGAAGGGAAGCCGACCCCGGACGTGCCGCGCGTGGGGGAGGATCGCGGCCAAGGGGGCAAGGCCGGCGCACCGGGAGCCACGCCGTCGGCGCCCGTGCCGAGCGTCGTCGACCGGGAGAGCGGCGTCGGTGGGAAGCCCGACGGCGACGGCGCGGCACCGCCGCCGGGCGGCGGAGGCCCGGGGCGCCTCGGCCTGCCCTCGACGACGGTCGCCGGTGCGCCCGGGAGACGTCCCCCTGCCACCCCGCCCCCCGGCGCGGGCGGCGGCACCCCGCCGCTCGAGCAGGCGATCGACGAGCAGCGCCGCCTGATCGAGGATTTCGCCGCCATCGCCAAACAGCTCGCCGACGTCATGGCGCGGCTCGAGGGCACCACCTTCGTGAAGCGGCTCAAGGCCGCCTCGCGCGACGAGGCCAAGGTCGGCGAGGGGCTCACGGCGGTCGTCGGCGAGGCGTTCGGACGCCCCGTGCGGCGGCTCGATGACGAACCGGTCGCCGCCCGGGTCGCCCGGGCGGGCAAGGGCAACGATCTGGTCGGGGAGAAGGTGGCGAGCGTGATGGACGACCTCGACGCCTATGCCGAGCGCCGGCCGCAGCCGCAGTTGCGCACGGTGCTCGAGGAGATGCGCGATCTCGACATCCTCGGGAGCCTCCGGCAGCTCTCGGCGGAGATGCCGCGGGAGACCGGGCTGTCGATCGCCCGGTCGGAGTTCTGGGCCGACACGCTCGACCGCTGGGCCGACGAGCTGGTTCCTCCCCCGGGGAATTGCCAATCGGGCCCGTCGGGCCCCCAGCCGAGCCTGCCCCCCGAGGTGGTGCTCGAGGCGATGCGGATCCTGGAGGCCGAGGCCAACCTGCGTGAGGAGACGCGCGTCGCCCAGCAGGTGCGGGCCACGCTCGACGCCGCCGCCTTCCGGGCGAGGGCCGGCGGGCTCGCCAGCGCGCAGGAAGCGCTGGCCGACCGGGTCGCGGCTCTGGCCCGACGGCTCGCCGACGTGCCCACCGGGCCGATGCGCTTCGCCGACGAGATCGAACGGCTGCGCCGCGACATGCAGCCCGGTGCGGGGCAGGAGAGCCCCTACGCCCGCGAGATCGCCCTCTTCCGCCAGGTCGAAGGCGTGATGGACGAGGCCACCGACATCCTCGCCTCGCCCGACACCGGTCGCCGCGCGATCGCCGCGGAGACCGAGGCGATCGAGCTGCTGCTGCGCTCCCGGTCCTGCGGAGGGGGAGGGGGCGGCAACGGCGGCTCGTCTCCCGGCAAGGGGGGCAACGGCACGACGCGCGACCCGGCGCTGGCCCGGCTCGGCCGCGGGATCAACGCCCAGGCGCGCCCCGGGGCGGGCGAGGAGGATCAGGCCGTCGGCAACGGGGGCCGCGTGCTGCCGGAGGAGTTCCGCGACGGCCTCGACGCCTACTTCAACGCCCTCGAGCGGAAACGCGCGGGGGGGGAGGCCGCGCCATGACGACGTCCGATCGCCCCCCGTGTCAGCGTCTTCCGCGGCGCGTCGGCTGGGCGCTGGCGCTCGTGGTGCTGCCGGCGATCGCGGCGCTCTGGCCGGCGGAGGCCCGTTCGCAGGAGCCGGCGCAGGAGCCGGCGCATGCGGACGGGCTCGACGCCGACGGGCGCGTCCCGGAGGGATCCGAGCCGCCGGAGGGACGCGAACAGCCGCAGGGACGGGGCGCGGTCGTGATCCAGCGTGCGGGCCCCGGTGGAGTGCCGGTCGGGGTGCAGGTGCGCGTGCAGGCGGTGGGCGAAGGGCCCGCGGCGGTGGTGGTCCAGGAGGGCGTCGTGGCCGACGTGATGATCGTCGAGGGCCCTGCGGCGGCCGTCGTGGAGGATGGCGGCGACGCGCCCGCCGCCGAGCCGATGGATGCCGCGGCGATGCTCCAGCAGCAGGTCGCGGCGCAGGCGATGCAGTACGAGGCGATCCTCCAGCGCGTGCTCGTGCAGAAGCTGGCCCTCGCCCGCACCCTGCGCGGAGACCTGTCGCCCGAGTCGCGCCGGCGGATCCGCGTCGCGGGGGAGGATTCGGTGAAGCGGGCCGCCCAGGAGATCGCGGCGGGCATGTTCCGGCAGCAGCAGGTCATCGTGCAACACGAGCCCGAAGCGGAGAACATCGCCGAGGCGGTGGGCAACGCGGTCGTCCGGCTTTTCGGCCTCGAGCCGGCGCGGCCGGCGGCCCCGCCGCCGCCGCCCGCCGCGGTCGATCCCGAGGTGATCGTCGGCGAGGCCGTGGCGGCCGCCCTGGAGGCGGAAGCCGGCGCGGAGGTGGGCCGTGCCTTCCGCGACGAACTCGCCGCGCGCCAGGCGCGGCAGCGCCGGCTGTCGGCGGGGCGGGTGTTACGGATGCTCGACGGCGAACTGCACCTCTCGGCCCCGCAGCGCGCCGCGATCCGGGAGACGCTCGAGGGGAATTGGAGCGAGGATCTGCTGATCATGGAGGAGATGGGGGCGTGGACGATCGACGGCCGGCCCGTCTATCCCGGGCTCGATCGGGCGCTCATCCTGCCCCACCTCAACGAGATCCAGCGGCGGCGGCTCGGCGAAGCCGACGAGAGCCAGCGGGAAACCGTGCGATTGAACGTCGAGCAGTGGCGCAGCACGCAGCTCATCAACCGGCTGATGCGCCGCGGTCACGAGGAAGTGGAGCACGACGCATGGTGGGCCGAATGACGCGCCAGTGCGGGATCCCGAGCGGGCCATGGATCGTGGCGCTGGCGACGTGGGCCGGGGCCGTGCCGGGCCTGTCCGCGCGGGGCGATGACGACGTCGTCTCGGTCCCGGAGCCGCCGGCGGATGGGCAGTCGTTCCAGGTGGACTTCGACCAGCAGCTCGACGGGATGATCCAGGGCCTGAGCGCGGCCGGCGACGGTGGCGACGTGCCGACGGCCCTCGACATGCGCTGCGCCGCCATCGACGCGGTCTGCGGGCTCGATGCGGCGCAGCGGACGCGCTGCGCCGTCCTCGCCGACATGCTCGGGGCGATGCAGGAGGCATCCGTGGCCCGGCTGAGGGAGAACTACTCGGGGCGCGTCGTCGATCTCGGCATGCCGAACGGGCAGCAGGAGTGGCAGAACTTCCACCAGGACTTCTCCCGGATCAGCCAAGCGGCGGAGGCCGCCACCGGGCCCCGGGGCCTGCTCTCCCGGCTGCTGGTGGGCATGCTCGACGAGCGCCAGCGCGGGCTGTGGGCCGAGGAGCAGCGGCAGCGAGGCGTGGAGGGACTCCGCGACCTGCTCGAGGGGGGGCTCGAGAGTTTCGTGTGCGACGTCGGCCTGACCGCGGCGCAGCGCGATGCGATCGCCGCCCTGACCCTCGACGCGCCGACGCGCCTCGACGTCGATCGGGCGATCGCTTCCTTCGGGACGGACAGCCCCGTCCTGTTCGCGTACGTGTTGTCGACGGTCGAGCGGCGGCGGATCGACGAGGTTCTCGACGAGCGGCAGCGGGCCCGCGTCACGAAGCTCCTCGAGGGCGCCCGGGGGATGTTCCGGCACATCGAGACCAGTTGCCTGAAGGACGAGTGACGGGAGCCAGGCGGATGTGCGGCGACATGCGACGGTGGATCGGTTTGGCGGCGGGGCTGGCGGCGGCGTCGGCCGCGTCGCTCCTGCCCGCGCAGGCGCCGGCCCTCCGCAGCGGCGACGCGGTGCCGCGCGACGTGCGCGATCTCTACGACGACGGCTGCCGGTTCCTGGCTCGCGTCCAGGATCCCTCGGGCTCGTGGAAGGACGCCAACGAGGGGCCTGGCGTGACGGGGATGGCGATGATGGTGCTCCTGGCCTCCGGGGAGGACCCCAACCACGGCGCGTACCGCACCAACATCCGCCGGGCGCTGCGGAACATCATCGCCTCGCAGGACGCCGAGACCGGCTACTACGGCCGCGACGGCCGGGCGAGCATGTACCACCACGGCTTCGCGATGCTCGCCATGGCCGAGGCCTACGGCACCGTGGACGACCGCGAGTTGTGGTCGGAGGAGTCGGCCGGCGGCAAGGGGCTCTCCGTCGGCGAGTCGCTCGAACTGGCGGTGCGACTGGCGGTGACCTCGGCGAAGAAGAACAGCATGGGCGCGTGGCGCTACTCGCCGGACGCCTCCGACCACGACACCTCGGTGAGCGGGGCGATGCTGATGGGGCTGCTCGGCGCCCGCAACGCCGGGATCGAGGTGCCCGACGAGACGATCGACAAGGCGCTCGCCTACTTCGCCTCGATGACCGGCCCCGACGGCAGCGTGGGCTACGCGTCGCCCGGGGGGGGCAGCGAGGCGACCACGTCGATCGGCACGCTCGTGATGGCGATCGCGCGGCGCAAGGACCTCCCCCAGTACTCGCTCGCCTCCGCCAACATCATCCAGCGCAGCCGGCCGGGGGGGGGCGGGGCGTTCGGCGGAGGCTACGCGAATTACACGCGCTACTACCGCGCGCAGGCGCTCTTCCAGGCCGACTTCGAGGCCTGGAAGGCGTGGAACGAGATGCTCGTCCGCGAGCTGAAGGCCGAGCGGCGGCCCGACGGGCGCATCGGCTCGGGCTCGGGGATGGGGGACGACGGCGAGATCGCCGGCACGTCGCTCTCGCTGTTGGCACTGGCCGTCAACTTCCGCTTCCTGCCCATCTACGAACGCTGAACGCCCGCCATGCCCGCCGCCGCACGACCGTCGACCGCCGCCTCCCGTCGCTCGCCGCGCCACGGCGATCGCAGCGTGCGGTCGCGCGTGCTGCTCGCCGTCATCTTGATCGTCGCGGCATCGTTCGCGGGGCGGGCCGCCGAGGTGGTGCCGGACACCGCGCGGCTTTGGCTGCCGGACGGCGCGCTCGTGGGGCGGCTCCTCGACGCGCCGCCGGGCCCGGACGGCGCCCGCTCCACGCTCCTCTGGCAGTCGCCCCACTTTCCGGCGCCGTTCGAGTTTCCGCTCGACCTCGTCGAGAGGATCCGGTTTCCGCCGCGCGACGACGCCGGGCAGGACGCGGCCGGCGCGTGGACGGTCCATCTGGCCGGCGGCGACCAGGTGATCGGCACGCTCGTGGGCATCGACGACCGGCACGTGCTCGTCGATGCCGCAGGAGCGGGCACGGGGCAGCGGCTGACGATCGCCCGCGAGGCGGTGCGGGGCATCGGGCGCGCGGGCGTCGACGGCGCGTCCGAATGGAACGGCGATCCCGAGGCCTGGAGCCTGTCGTCTCCGGCCGACTGGGCCGGGGTGGAGGCGGGGTTGCGAAGCCGCCGTGCCGGGGCCAGGGCATGGCGGCCCCTGCCCGAAGCGTTCAAGCGCGTGCGGATCGATCTCGATCTCGAGGTCCGCGCCCCGGAGGCTCCCGCGGCGGCGCCGGAGCGACAGCAGCCACAGCGGGCCGTGGTGGTCTGGCCGGGCCGGCGCGGCGGCCCGGCCGCGCAGGGGGGGCGTGTGGCGCCCGCGGCGCCGATGGTGCGCGTGACGCTCGGCGACACGCTGCGCCCGCCGCCCCGGGACGCGCAGGTCGTCGACCACGGCCAAGCGGTCGAGGAGCACGCCGAAGCCCCCTACGCGCTGCTGCTGGG
>CAISKG010000391.1 GCA_903885855.1 uncultured Planctomycetaceae bacterium | reverse complement strand
TGTGCTCGACGTCGGGATACAGGTGCCGCTCCACGCGCGTGCCCGCGGCCGCCAGCCGCGCCGCCAGCCCCTCGGCGCCGCGCCGGCCGAAGTCCTGCTCCCCCGCCCCCACGAACCACGGCACGCGCCCCGCCGCCTCGCCGCCCGGGGCCCCGGCGCCGCCGCCGAGGGCCACCGCCGCCGCCACCGCGTCGGGGGCGAGCCCCACCTGCCGCGCCACCTGGCCTGCCCCCATCGAATGGCCCACGAGGAACACGCGCCGGCGGTCGATCGGGAACGATTCGGCGAGGATGTCGAGCATCGTCGCCACGTCGAGCGGAAGGCCGAAGAGCCCCTGCCGCGGCGCCACCACCAGCCACCCGCGCTCCACCCCCAGCCCGACGGCGCGCCCCGCCCCGCAGGCGTCGAAGAACATGTTCTCGCTGCCGCCCGCGCCGTGGTGGAGGAAGAGCACCGGCAGCGGCCCGGCCGCGCCGGCCGGCGCGCGGAGGCGCACCGGCACCTCGAGGCGGCCGTCGGAGAGCGCGAGCCACAGGTCGCCCCCCGGGGCGGCGCCGGCGATCCGCTCCGGACCGGGATCGGCGGCCAGCGCCTCGGCGGTCTCGAGGACTCGCAGCGCCGGGTAGTCGGTCTCCTGGCCGCGGTCGGCGGCGAGCGCCTCGAGGATCCCCGCGAGCATCGTCACCGTGGCCCGCGCCGTGGGGGAGCCGCGGCCGGCCATCCCCTCGCGCGCGGCGGAGAGGGCCGCGAGGCGCGCGGCGAGCCCGGTGGCGCGCGAGATCCCGATGCGGGCGAAGGGGATGCGGCGCTCGCCGTCGACGCGCTCCGCGACGAGGGCGTGGTCCCCCTCGGGCAGCGGGCCCGCGCGCCACGCGACCGGCTCGGCCGGCGCCGGCCAGGGAAAGGCCCGCTCCGCGAGCGTCGTGCCGGCGGCGTCGAGAACCGCCAGGCGCAGCGTCGCCGCGCCCGCGGCCGGCGTCGCATCCTGGCCCCCCTGCCCGTCCGCGTCGGCCTCGTAGAAGGGCGCCACCGACACCGTGATCGTCTCCTCGGCGGCGTCGGCCAGGAGCGGTGCGGCGGTCGCGGCGAAGGCGATGGTGCGGCGCTCGGCGGTGTCGGGGGGCGCGGCGGCCCGGACGGCGAACCAGGCCCGGTCGAGTTCGCGCGCCGCGGTCACCAGATCGAGCGAGAAGAATCCGCGCACCGCCGCGCTCATCGGCGCGACGGCACGGGCGCGCGTGGCGGCGTCCGCCTCCTGCCAGGCGGTCTCGAAGCGGCGCAGACGCTTGCCGAGCTCCGCGCGCGGCGTCTCGGCGGCGGCGGGGAGGGCCAGGAGCAGGACCGCGCCGGTGAGGGCCGCGAGCAGGCGGCGGGGCGCGGGAGGGAGCGCGGCCATGACGGCGGATCCTCGGGGCGACGGGTTCGGGGGGACGGGGCGGAGGCGCTCCCCGCGGGTGCCGCGGCGCGAGGGGCTGGGCGAATGGCCGGAGGCGGAACGAGGCCGGGGGTGGCTTCGTCCACGGACGGCTAGGATAGTCGCGCGGCGGGGCGACCCCCGCGCCGTCCCCACGGGAGCGCCACGAGCATGACGTCCGGAGCCTGGGTTCGTCGAGCGGTGTGCCTGGCCGGTCTGGCGGCGTGCCTCGCCGCGGCCGCGGGGGGGATCGCCGTGCCCGCGACGGGGGAGGATTTCGCCCCGCGCCAGGATTTGCTGCCGGTGCCGCCGCCGCCCGACGCGGTGGTGGTCGTGGGGGCGGGGATCGAGCCGCGCGTGGTGGGGATGGACGGCGCGGCGAGCGATTGGCTCGTCGAGGACGGAGAACTCGTCGTCACCCCCTCGCCGCAGCACGCCAACCACGTCCACACCGTCGACCTCTTCGAGGATGCCGATCTCCACGCGGAATTCGTCGTCCATCCCCGCGCCCAGGGCAACAGCGGCCTCTACTTCCACGGCTGGTTCGAGATGCAGATCTTCGACTCCCACGGCGTCGATCCCGTCACCGAGCAGGACGAGGGGAGCCTGTACCGCTTCGCCAAGCCGCTGGTGAACGCCGCCCGCCCGGCGGGGCAGTGGCAGGTGTACGACATCCGCTACACCGCGCCGCGGCGCGGTCCCGACGGCGCGGTGACGCGGCCCGGGTCGATCGTCGCCTGGCTCAACGGGAAGAAGGTCCAGGACGGCGTCGAGTTCGACCGGCCGCGATCCCCCTACATCCCCTACCGGCACGGCGTCACCGACCACCTCCGCGGCGTGGAGAAGACGCTCCTCGAGACCGGCCGCGGGCCCCTCTTCCTCCAGGATCACGGCAGCCCGACCCGCTACCGCAACGTGTGGTTCGTGCGCCGCTAGCTGCCCGTGGAAAAAGTCATCCATGACCTTTTTCCACTCAGGACACCCCGGAAAAAGCCGAGGTTTTTCAGGGGTGTTCGCCACCGCATCCAGCGGCGGGTCGGTTTGTCCACGGCCTGCTCGCCGCGCGGGGACGGTGTCGTCCATCATCCGTCGTCCGTGTCCGCCCCGCGGGCCCCCCCATCCGCCCTGCTCCGAGGACCCATGCCGCACGTCACGCTCGTCTGGTTCCGCAACGATCTCCGCCTCGACGACCAGCCGGCGCTCCGCGCCGCCGCCGCGCGCGGGCCGGTGGTGCCGCTGTTCATCCACGCCCCCGAGGAGGAGCGGCCGTGGGAGCCGGGGGCCGCCAGCCGGTGGTGGCTGCACGGCTCGCTCGCGGCCCTGGCCGGGTCGCTCGAGAAGGCCGGCTGCCCGCTGCTGGTGCGGCGCGGTCCCTCGCTCGACACCCTCCGCGCGGTGGCGCGCGAGTTCGGCGCCACGCACGTCGCCTGGAACCGGCGCTACGAGCCGGCCGTCGTGGCGCGCGACACCGCGATCAAGAAGGCGCTGGCCGCCGACGGCCTGGTGTGCGAGAGCTTCAACGGCGGCAATCTCTTCGAGCCGGTCCACGTGGCGACGAAGGAGGGGAAGCCCTATCAGGTCTTCACCCCGTTCTGGCGGGCGCTGCTGGCCCGCGACGAGCCGGAGGAGCCGCTGCCGGCGCCGAAGAAGCTCGTCGCCGCCCCCCCCGCCGGGCGCGCGGGAAAGAACGTGCCGATCGACGGCCTCGGCCTGCTCCCCGCCATCGACTGGGCGGCGGGCCTCCGCGCCGCCTGGACGCCCGGCGAGGCGGCGGCACGGCGGCGGCTCGACGCCTTCCTCGGCCGGCTCGACCGCTACGACACCGAGCGCGACCGCCCCGACCACGACGGCACGAGCGCCCTGAGCCCCCACCTCCACTTCGGCGAGATCTCGCCGCGGCGCATCTGGCACGCGGTGCGCGCGGCGGTGGGGGGGCGGCCGGCGGCCCGGATCACCACCGGCGGCGCCGAGAGCTACCTACGCGAGCTCGGCTGGCGCGAGTTCGCCACGCACCTCCTCTGGCACTTCCCCCACACCGCCGAGCGGCCGCTGCGCGGCGACTACGAGCGCTTCCCCTGGGTCGACGATCCGGTCGGGCTCCGCGCCTGGCAGCGCGGCCGGACCGGCTTCCCCGTCGTCGACGCCGGGATGCGGCAGCTGTGGAACACTGGCTGGATGCACAACCGCGTGCGGATGATCGTGGCCAGCTTCCTCGTCAAGGATCTGCGCGTCTCGTGGCTGGAGGGGGCGCGCTGGTTCTGGGACACGCTCGTCGACGCCGATCTGGCCGCCAACACGCTGGGCTGGCAGTGGGCGGCCGGCTGCGGGGCCGACGCCGCCCCCTACTTCCGGATCTTCAACCCGCAGAGCCAGGGGGAGAAATTCGATCCGGCCGGCGACTACGTGCGGAGGTTCGTGCCGGAGCTGAAGCGCCTCGACGCCGACGCGATCCACGCCCCGGCCGCAGCCGGGGCCCTCCTCCTCCGCGGCGCCGGGATCACGCTCGGCCGCGACTACCCCGAGCCGATCGTCGACCACGCCGAGGCGCGGAAGCTGGCCCTGGCGGCGCTGGCGGTGGTGACGGCGGCCAAGAAGAAGCCGCCGGCGGGCGGCGGCCGCCGCGCGTAACGGGCCCCCGGCGCCGCCGTGCTCCCTGCGGGGGAGATCATCCGTGCGGCGCGCGGAGGGGCCGATGCGAGCGGCAGAGCGATCGAACCGGGCCGGTGACGCGCGGAGCGTCGCGGCCCGCGCCGCCAGTGGCGGTCCGATCCGCCGTTGGATCCGGCCCTGCGGCTGCCTCGCGGCCGCGTTCCTGACCGCGTTCCTGACCGCGTTCCTGACCGCGGCGGGCCGCGCCGAGCCGCCGGCGTTTTTCGGTGGAGACTGGCCGCCCCGCGCCGCGCCGGCACCGACGCCCGCGCCCCCGGAGCC
>CAISKG010000390.1 GCA_903885855.1 uncultured Planctomycetaceae bacterium | reverse complement strand
CTTCGCGGTGGCGCCGCCGGCGGCCGCCGGGGCGCGGGCGGCGCCGCGTCGGCGCACGATCGGCGCGGCGATCACCGCGACGAGCTGCAGGCGCGTCGCGGCGGAGCGGGTCTTCTTCGAGTTGAGGAAGGCGTTCAAGTCGCGGAAGCGGCGATTGAGCTCCTCGAAGTCCTGCGGCGTGAGCCAGACGTGCTCGAAGAAGGCGCGCGTGTTGCAGGGCTTGTCGAGCCCCAGGCCGGAGAGCTCGCCGGCGGCGGCGGCGGCGCGGAAGGTGCGGGCCGACATCGTGAGGACGGTCTTCGCCGTGGCCAGGTAGGCGTCGTTCACGGCCGCCCGCCCGGCGCCGGCGAAGTCGGCGCCGAAGTCGTCGGCGATGAGGTCGTAGACGCGCTCCGTGCGCCGGCCTGTGGACCGCGAGCCCTTGGCGACCACCACGCCGGTGGCGACGAGCTTCTCGAAGTGGCGGTAGAGCGAATCGGCCGGCCGGTCGAGCTGCCGGGCCACGTCGGCGATCCCGCACGGGGCGAGCATGCGCATCGTCTCGATGATCTCCGCGCGCACCGGCGCGAAGATCATCTTCCAGACGGCGGGATCGGAGACGCGGTGGAGGGCCTTGCGCGGCATGCCCCGAGCATCGGCGATGATTGTCGTTTTGTCAAATAAGACAACAATAGCGACGAGATGTCCCGGCTGCGCGGCGGTCCGGCAGGGGCGTGGCGGGCACGCCGGCGGGTCAGGCCGCCTCGAGGGGCAGCCCGGCCGCGGCGGCCGGTGCGGACACCGCCGCGATCCGCCCTCCGGGGAGGAGGCGGTAGGCCCGGCCGCGCCACGACGCGGTGCGCTTGAAGAGGGCCACGAACCAACAGGCGAAGATCACGAGATCCTTGAGCACCACCACCGCCACGAAGCGCGGCTCGAGCGCCCGGCCGCGGATCAGCCTGGCGCTCGAGATCTCCATCGCCACCTTGGCCCCGATCGCGAAGGCCCCCAGCGCCGCCACGTCGGACCGGCCGACGGCCAGCAGCGGCAGCGCCCAGGGCACGGGGTTGAAGAGCAGCTCGAGCGGGTAGGCCCAGGGGCAGATCCGCACCCGCAGCCCGGCGTGGCGGAGGTTCCTGTCGAGGAGCGCCTGCCACGACCAGTCGCGCTGGATGACGCGCACGGCGGTGGCGGCCGGGGCCAGTCGCCAGCCGGCGCGCTCGACCTGGCGCGAGAGCTCGTAGTCGTCGGCGCCGCGGTCGCGCACGCCGGCGAAGCCGCCGGCGGCCTCGAGCGCCGTGCGCCGCACCCACTGCCCCTTGGCGTTGACGGTGTGCAGGCCGACGAGCTCGTGGACGCCGATGGTGAGGAAGGCGGCGAACTCGGTGTAGTGCAGGTTCTCGATCGCCGCCGCCACCGTCCGCTCCCCCTCGGCCACCACCGGCTGGTAGGCCATGCCCACGGTCTCGTCGCCGAACAGCGGCAGGACGCGCGCCAGGTCGCCGGCACCGAGGCGGACGTTGGAATCGGAGAGGAGGAGGATGCCGTGGCGGGCGCGCGGGAGGAGCGCCTCCATGATCCCCACCTTGGGATTGGGGGCCGTGTCGGGGACGCCGGCGACGATCGTCACCGCACGGTGCGGGAAGTCGCGCGACAGACGGCGCACGATCTCGAGCGCCGGGTCAGCCGGGTCGGCGGCGCCGAAGAGCAGCTCGAGCGGCTCGTGGTCGGCGGCGAAGAAGGTGCGCAGGTTCTCCTCGAGCTCCTCGTCGGCGCCGCACAGCGGCTTGAGGACGGAGAGCCCGGGAAGCCGCTCCCCCGCCTCGATGAGGGCCACGGTGTCGGCGGTGCGCCGGTCGACCGCCACGCGCCGCGTGACGAGGACCCAGGCCATCAGGTAGGCCAGCAGCGAGACCACGCAGGGGGCGAGGAGAAGAAGCATCGCCATCGGCGCGGCTCCCGGGAGGCGTCCCGGCGGCGCCGGGACGGGCGGGGAGGATAGGGAGGCCGCCGCGGCGGGGCAAGACGCGTCGGGGCCGCGATCCGCCGGGCGCCCGCGATCCGGCCGGGCCCCGGGGCGGCCCGCCGGCGGCGCGTCACTTCCGCCCCTGCATGCCGTTCTGCCGGGCGGCGCTGTCGAGGCGGCGCAGCGTCTCGGTGTGCGACTGGTCGAAGACCTCCCGCTGCTGCCGCGACATCGACTGGTAGAATTTCGTGCCGCGGCTCTGCTCGAGGGTCTGCCGCAGGGTGTCGTGGATCTCGCGCTTGGCCGAGTCGGTGTCGGCGCGGTGCATGAGCTGGAAGCTGCGGGCGAACACCGAGGGGAGCTCCCGGTAGACCGCCTCGAGCGCCGCCCGCGGGGTCTTCGGGTCCTGCAGCTTGACGAGCGATTCCTCGAGGGTCCGCAGCCCCTTGCCGGTCATGAGCTGCACCCCCTGGTCCTGCTCGTCACCGCCGCGCCCCTCGAGCAGCTGGCCGGCGAACTTCCGCACCCCGGCGTCGCCCTGGGCCCGGAGCCGGGCGACGAAGCCGACGACGTGGTCGACCATCTCGGAGGCCTTGCGCAGGTCGGCGTGGGGGGCGCGCAGGTAGAGCGGATGGAGGTAGATCTGCACGAGCTTCCCCAGCGGGGTGGGGTCGCCGCGGTACTTCTCCTCGGCCACCGTCTGCAGCGCGTCGATCCAGGTGACGCTGCCGGCGGGGGCGCCGTTCTTGCGGAGGGTGAGGTGGAGGTCGCTGTTCTCGCGGCGCAGCTGCGTCCGCATCGCCTCCTCCACCGCCGGCGGCACGTCGAGCGTGGTGCGCGGCGGAGCCGCCGGCTTCTTCGGCTCGGGGGCCGGAGGGACCGCGCGGAACACGGGGGCCGGCGGCGCGGGGGGCGGCGGGGCCGCCGCGGCGGGCTCGGCGGGAGGCGCGGGGGACGGTGCGGTGCGCGCGGG
>CAISKG010000389.1 GCA_903885855.1 uncultured Planctomycetaceae bacterium | reverse complement strand
GCGCGGGGGCCGCAGGGGACGCCGCGAGCCGGCGCAGCACCTCGCGGACGATGCCCGCCACGTCGTCGGGGGTGAAGGTGGCCATGGTCAGCCGCGCCTCCCGGCCGCGGCGGGGCGGACGTCGTCGACGATCGCCACGACGCTCCACCGCGCCGGCGTGGCCTCGCAGTCGAGCACGTCGCGGAGAAGCCGGCCGTCGCTGGTGATCATCACCAGGTCGCCCGGGCCGGCGGCCACCGTGTCGATCGCCAGCTGCGGGTCGCCGTCGGGGCCGACCCTGTCGCTCATGAGCGGCTGGACGACGAGGAGCTTCGTGCCGGCCAGCGACGGGTGTTTCACCGTCGCGGTGGCCGTGCCGAGGACGTGGGCGAGTTGCATGGGTGTCACTCCGCGGCGCCGAGGATCCGCAGGTCGTCGACGAGCGTGCAGCGCCGCTGGCGGGTGAAGGTCAGGGGCGTGGTCACCCCCTCGCCGGTCGGCGTGGCGATCGAGAAGGAGATGTAGCCCTCGCCGCCGAGGCCGAGGCCGGCGGTGCTCGGGCCGTTCTTGACGAACAGCGTGGTGTCGAGGAGTCGGCCCATCTTCGTCATGTTGCGGACGTCGTTGGAGTGGATGATCGCGGTGTGGCGGAAGCCGTGCTCGCTCGCGTGGGCCCGGTGGATCGCCTCGTCGGCGTCGCGGCAGCGCACGAAGGGCACGAAGGGCATCATCTGCTCGACCGGCACGAAGGGGTTGTCGGGGGCGGTCTCGCCGAAGAGCAGCTCGACGTCGGCCGAGACGGCGGTGCCCGCGGCGCGGGCCAGCACGGCGGCGTCCTGGCCGACGAGCTCCTTGCAGGCCACCTGATGCCGGTGGGCCCCCTCGCCGGCCCAGACGATGGCCCGGGCGGTGAGGGTGTCGACCTGCGAGGGCGCGAGCCGCGCGGCGCCGGCGCGGCCCATGGCGTCGAGCATCCGCTCGAACACCGCGTCGACGACGAACACCTGCTTCTCGGCGATGCACAGGAGGTTGTTGTCGTAGGCCGCCCCGGCGATGATCGACCGCGCCGCCCGGTCGAGATCGGCGGTGGCGTCGACCACGACCGGCGGATTGCCCGGCCCGGCCACGATCGCCCGCTTGCTCGACTCGAGCGCCGCCTTGGCCACCGCCGGGCCGCCGGTGACGCAGATCAGCTTCACGCCGCGGTGGCGGAAGAGCGCCGCGGCGCTGTCGAGCGTCGGCTCGGCGACGAGGCAGATGAGGTTGTCGATCCCCAGGTCGCGGTGGATCGCCTGGTTGAAACGGCGCACCCCCTCGGCGGCGACCCGCTTCCCCGAGGGGTGCGGGTTGACGACCACGGTGTTGCCGCCGGCGATCATGCTCACCGCGTTGCCGGTGATCGTGGGGAGGGAGTGGGTGACGGGGGTGATCGCGCCGATGACGCCGAACGGGGCGTGCTCGATCACGGCCAGGCCATGGTCGCCGCTGAAGACCTCGCTGCGCATGAACTCCACCCCCGGCGAGCGCTCGCCGAGGATCCGCAGCTTCTCGATCTTGTGCGGGAGGCGGCCGATGCGCGTCTCCTCGAATTCCATCGTCCCGAGCTCCACCGCGTCGTCGATGGAGATCCGGCGGATGTGGGCGATGGCCCGGCGCCGTCCCTCGACGCCGAGTCGCTCGAGATGGAGGAAGGCCTCGTGCGCGGCGCGGACCGCCTCGTCGACGTCGGCGAAGATCCCGTGCCGGCCGACGAACGAGGCCGGGGCGACGGGACCGGCCGGGGGCGCCGCGGGGGCCGCAGGCGCCGGGGCCGCCGGGGCGGCGCCGCGCAGCTCCGCGATCACCTGGCGGACGATCGACTGGATGTCGGGGACGGAGGGGGCCTGGGACATGGTGCTCAGCCTTCCTGGGCGTTGCGGGAGAAGACGTCGCGGCCGCCGACGCGGACGCTGTCGACCAGTCCGATCACGACCGCGTCGATCGGCAGCGACTTGGTTTCGGGGGTGAGGCGGGCGCTCGAGCCCTGCGTGACGAGGACGAACTGCCCGTCGCCGGCGCCGAGGGTGTCGACCGCGACGAACGTCCGCCCGGTGGGCACGAGCCGGTCGCGCGCCTTGTCGTCGAGACGGTAGGGCTCCACCACGAGGAGCTTGTGGCCGGTCATGGAGCCGGTCTTCTGCGTGGCCACGACCGAACCGGTCACCAGGGCGACGAACATCAGGCACCTCGCTTGCCGGCGAGGAGGTCGCGCGTCTGGCGGGCGACGACGAGCTCCTCGTTGGTGGGAATGACACGGATCGCGACGCGCGACGCCGGCGCGTGGATGGCCCGCTCGCCGCCGCCGGGGAGGGCCGGATCGCCGGGGAGGGCGTTGGCGTGGGCGTCGAGCAGGATGCCGAATGCCTCCAGCCCGGCGCACACGGCGGCCCGCGTGGCGGGGGAGTTCTCGCCGATGCCGCCGGCGAAGGCGATCGCGTCGAGCCCGCCGAGCTCGACCATGCCCGCGCCGAGCCAGTGGCGGATGCTCGCCACGTAGACGCCGATCGCGGTCCGGGCGCGCTCGTTGCCGGCGGCGGCGGCCTCCTCGAGGTCGCGCATGTCGCCCGAGGTGCCCGACATGCCGGCCAGGCCGGCCTTGCCCGAGAGCTCCACCAGGAGCTCCTCGAAGCGGCGGCCGGTGGCCTTGGCGACGTGGAGGATCGCGAAGGGGTCGAGGTCGCCGGCCCGGTTGTTCTGCGGGAGCCCCG
>CAISKG010000388.1 GCA_903885855.1 uncultured Planctomycetaceae bacterium | reverse complement strand
GGGCGCCGGCGGGGGCACCGGCTCGGTGGGGCGCCGTGGCATGGTCGGGATTCCGGGGCGCCGGATCAGCCCCGCGCCGCCGCCATCGTACGGCGGATCGCGTCGTCGAGGGGGGTGGCCGGCCGCAGGCCCAGCTCCTCGCGCGCCCGCGTGCAGTCGGGGAGGTAGGTCCCGGGGGCGGAGGCGATCGTCGCGCCCCCTTCGACGCGCACCACGGCGCGCGGCCGGCCGGGGGCGAGCGCGGCGGCGACCGAGGCCACGCGTTCCGCCAGGTCGGCGACCGTCAGCCCCTCCTCGCTCCCCACGTTGTAGGGGCGGCCGGGCCGGCCGCGGAGGAGGATCGTCGTCAGCCACTCGACCAGATCGGCGGCGTAGAGATAGCCGCGCACCGCGCTGCCGTCGCCCCGGACGACGATCGGGCCCCCGGCCAGCGCGTCACGGATGAAGTTGCCGACCGCGAAGTGGGCGTCGAGCGGGAGGCGCGGTCCGACGAAGGCGAAAGCGCGCGCGATGGTCACGGGCACACCGGCGGCGGCGGCCGCGCCGCAGAGCGCCTCGGCCGCACGCTTGCCGGCCGCGTAGGCCCCCGCCGTCGTTCCCGGCGGGGGATCGGTCGGCATCGTCTCGGCGAATCGCGCGATCCCCGGCGGCGCCGGCGCGTAGACGGCGCCGGAGCTGGTGAAGAGCACGCGACGGGCCCCGCAGGCGGCCGCGAACTCGAGCGTGCGGCGCGTTCCCTCGCGGCACACCTCCTCCACGAGGGCCGGTCGTCGCGCTCGAGGCGGGCACTGGCGTCGGTGGCGGCGTGGATCACGTGGCTGAACGGCTCCCGGGGGAAGGGGAATCCGCGCACGTCGCCCGCGAGGAGGCGCAGCGCCGTCGCCGCGGCGAGCCCCGGGAAGCGCGCGGCGAACCGGGCCGGATCCCGCGACAGAACCGTGACGTGCATCCCCAGGTCGAAGGCGGCGTCGGCCGCCACGAGCGCCTCCACCAGCCACGAGCCGAAGAAGCCCGTCCCGCCGGTGACGAACAGCCGCGCCCCGCGGAGCGCCGGCCACAACGGGGCGGTCCGCGCGAGGAGGCGGGCCACGTCCTCGGCCACGATCGCCCCCCCGCCGGCCGGGATCACGACCGCCGCCCCCGCACGAAGGCGGCGACGGACGCGATCGTGAAGTCGATCATCGCGTCGGTGAGGCCGGGGTAGACGCCGAGCCAGAGGGTGTGGCGCGTGATGTAGTCGGCCCCGTCGAGCGGCCCGGCGGCGCGGATCTCGAGCCCCTGGTAGGCGGGCTGCCGCAGGAGGTTGCCGCCGAAGAGCTGCCGGGTGCCGATCCGCGCCGCGTCGAGGTGGCGCACCAGATCGCGGCGTGTGAAGCCGGCCGTGGGGCGCACCGAAAGGGGGAAACCGAACCAGCTCGGCGCCGATCCCGGCGTGGCCTCGGGGAGGACGAGCACGTCGGCCAGCGGCTCGAGGCCGGCGCGGAGGCGGTCGTAGTTGCGCCGCCGCGCGGCGACGAAGGCGTCGAGCTTGTCGAGCTGGGCGACGCCGACGGCGGCCTGCATGTCGGTGGCCTTGAGGTTGTAGCCGACGTGGGAATAGACGTACTTGTGGTCGTAGCCGTGGGGGAGGTCGCCGAGCTGCCAGTCGAAGCGCTTGCCGCAGGTGTCGTCGTGGCCCGGCTCGCACCAGCAGTCGCGGCCCCAGTCGCGGAAGCTCTCCACGAGCTTCTCCAGGCGCGGGCTCGCGCCGAACACCACCCCACCCTCCCCCATCGTGATGTGGTGCGCGGGGTAGAAGCTGCAGCTGGCGAGGTCGCCGAAGCCCCCCACGTGGCGGCCGCCCCACTCGGCGCCGAGGGCGTCGCAGCAATCCTCCACGAGCCACAGGCCGTGGCGCCGGCAGATGTCGGCCACGGCGCCGCAGTCGAAGGGGTTGCCGAGGGTGTGGGCGAGGACGACGGCGCGCGTGCGCGGGCCGACGGCCGCCTCCAGCCGGGCGGAATCGACGGCGTAGGAGGCGCGGCTTTCGGGGTGCTCGACGTCGACGAACACCGGCACGAGCCGGTTCTGGAGGATCGGATTGACGGTCGTGGGGAAGCCCGCGGCGACGGTGATCACCTCGTCGCCGGGGGCCAGCCGGTCGGCGCCGAGCTTGGGGCTCGTGAGCGCCGTGACCGCCAGGAGGTTGGCGCTGGAGCCGGAGTTGACGAGGCTCGCGAAACGGGCCGCGACGCGGTCGGCGAAGCGGCGCTCGAACTCCGCGGCGAAGCGCCCGGTGGTGAGCCAGAAATCGAGCCCGGAATCGACCAGCGCCTGCAGCTCGCGCTCGTCGAACACGCGCCCGGCCACGGGCACCGGATCGCCGGGGGCGAAGTCCCGGCCGGGGAACGCGGCCGCGTGGTATTCCGCCACCAGCGCGCGGATCCGCTCGCGGATGGCGTCGGCGGAGCGCGGGGTGCCCGGGTCGCTCATGGCCGTGCCTCCCCCGACGCGGAGGCCGCGGGCGGGTCGGCGTCCAACGGCGCTCCGAAGCGCTCCTCCTCCACCACCCAGGGCCGCCGCCGCACCTGCGTGAGGATCGCCCCCACGTACTCCCCGAGGATCCCCACCAGGAAGATCTGCAGCGATCCCAGGAAGAAGACGCCGATCACCGCCGGCGCGTAGCCGGCCGGGAAGCGGTCCCAGAAGGCGAGCTTGAGCACCAGGAACACCAGCGCCACCGCCAGCGACAGCGCCGCCATCGCGAAGCCCGCCATCGTCGCCAGCCGCAGCGGGAGGCGCGAGTGGCTCGTGAAGCCGAGCATCGCCATGTCGAAGAGCGTGAGGAAGTTGTTCTTCGTCAGGCCGCGCCGCCGCAGCGGCTGCTGGTAGGGGATGACGGCGAACGGCAGGCCGATGTCGACGATCATCCCGCGCAGGTAGGGGTAGGGGTCGGCGGAGGATCGCATGATCTCGATCGCCCGCCGGTCGTAGAGGCCGAAGCCGGTGACGTGCTCGAGGAGCTCGACGTCGGCGATCGAGCGCGCGAGCCAATAGAAGGCCGACCGCGCCAGCCACAGCGTGCGCGACTCGGCGCTCGACGTCTTCCGCCCCACGACCATGGCGGCCCCCCCCTCCCAGGCGCGGAGGAAGTCGGGGAGCAGTTCCGGCGGATCCTGCAGGTCGGTGCACATCATCACCACGCAGTCGCCCGGGGCCTGCATCAGACCGTGGAACGGCGAGCGCACGTGGCCGAAGTCGCGGGCGTTGACGATCACGGTCACGCGCGGGTCGCGGGCCGCCAGCTCCCGCAGCCGCGCGGCCGTGCCGTCGGTGGAGGCGTTGTCGACGAACAGGAAGCGGACGTCGTGGGGGAGGCAGGCCACGACGCGGTCGAGGCGGGCGTGCAGTTCCTCGAGATTGGCCTCCTCGTTGCGGCAGGGAAGGACGATCGTCACCCGCGCGCGGGCGGGCCGCGGTGCCGCGGCCGGCGCGATCTCGGGCCCGGCGGGATCGGGCAGGCGGCCGGGTGCAGTCATGCCGAGGCCTCCTCGTGGGCCCGGAAGTCGTCGTCGCAGAGGCGGCGCGCGGCCGACGGATCGGCGGAGAATCCGCGGTACCACGCCGCCGTGCGCGCGATGGCCACCGTCGGTGCGAACCGCGGCCGCCAGCCGAGATCGGCCACGGCGCGGTCCACCGCGAGGCGGAGCACGACGGTCTCGACGGGGGCGCGCGGATCGGCGGCGCTGATCCACGATCCACCCCCCGCGGCGGCGAAGAAGGCCTCCACGAACGCCGCCACGGTCAGGTCTCCGCCGGGCAGGGGGCCGAAGTTCCAGGCGCGACCGTACCCTGCCGCCGGATCGCGGAGCATCCGCGCCGCGAGGTCGAGGTAGCCCGAGAGCGGATCGAGGACGTGCTGCCAGGGGCGGATGGCGTCCGGGTGGCGCAGCTTCACCGGTCGCCCCGCCGTGCGGGCGGCGACGAGGTCGGTGACGAGCCGGTCCTCGGCCCAGTCGCCGCCGCCGACGACGTTCCCCGCCCGGACGGTGGCCACCTGCACGCCGTGGTCGACGAGCCGCTCGGGGGGGAACGAGGAGCGTCGCGCCGCGGCGGCCACGAGCTCCGCGCAGGCCTTGCTCGCGGAGTAGGGGTCGCGGCCGCCGAGGGCGTCCTCCTCGCGGTGGGGCCGGCCGTCGTCGTGCGGCTCGTAGCACTTGTCGCTCGTGACGACGATCACGGCGCAGGGGATCGCGGCGCGGCGGACGGCCTCGAGGAGCGCGGCGGTGCCGGTGACGTTGGTGGCGAACGTCTCCACCGGCTCGCGGTGGCCGCGCCGCACGAGGGCCTGCGCCGCCAGGTGGAACACCGCCTCGGGCCGGGCCGCGGCGAGCTCGGCCGCGAGGTGCTCCGCGTCGCGGACGTCGCCCGTGACGTGCCGGCGGAGGAGCCCCGCCACCCCCGCCGCCTCGAACAGCGACGGCGTGGTCGGAGGGGGGAGGGCGTAGCCGGTCACCTCGGCCCCCTGCCGGGCGAGCGCTTGCACCAGCCAGGCGCCCTTGAATCCGGTGTGGCCCGTGACGAACACGCGCCGGCCGCCCCATGCGATCCCATCCCCGGCCGCCATGCCGCTCACCACACCTTCCACGGGGCGGCCCCGCGCTGCCACAGGTCGTTGACCTGGAGGTAGTCGCGGTAGGTGTCGACGGCGAGGAACGATCCCTCGTGCCGGTAGGCCATCAACTCGCCGTCGGCGGCCAGCCGCTCCAGCGGCACCGCCTCCAGCGCCTCGCCGTCGCCCCCGCGGAGATAGTCGAAGATGCGCCGGTCGAAGACGAAGAACCCGGCGTTGATCCAGCCCTCGACGCGGGCCTTCTCGGCGAAGCGTGTGACGCGCGAGTCGCCGTCGATCGACAGCAGCCCGAAGCGCGACCAGGGCTGCACGGCCGTGACCGTGGCCACCCGGCCGTGGGCGCGGTGGAAGTCGACCAACCGGCGGAGATCGACGTCGGCCAGCCCGTCGCCGTAGGTGACGACGAACGTGTCGCCGGTGATGTGGGGCTCGATCCGCTTCACGCGCCCGCCGGTGAGGGTTTCCTGCCCGGTGTCGACGAGCGTCACGGAGAAGGGGGGATGCTCGGGGGCGCCGTGGCATTCCACCCGGCGGCCGCCGGCGTCGTCGTAGCGCACCGTGCAGTCGCGCGACCGGGCCTCGAAGTCGAGGAAATAGTCGCGGATCACGCTCCCCTTGTAGCCCAGGCAGAGGATGAAGCGGTCCATGCCGTGGTGGGCGAAGAGCCGCATGATGTGCCAGAGCAGCGGCCGTCCCCCCACCTCGACCATCGGCTTGGGGCGGTATTCGGTCTCCTCGCGCATGCGGGTGCCCTTGCCACCGCACAGGATCACCACGTCCATCGGACCGCTCCCGGCGATGCGCCCACCCCGCTCGGGCGGTGCGGCCACGCGTCTTTTCGAGGAGAGTATACCCCTCGCCATGCGGCGCCGCGGGCGGCGCCGGTACGTGCGGTACACTCGTTGCAATCCGCAGGAGACGCCCGCGCATGCCGCACCGCAGACCGCGCATCGGAATCCTCACCGGCGGGGGCGACTGCCCCGGCCTCAACGCCGTCATCCGCGCGGTCGTGAAGGGGGGCCACCGGCTGGGCTACGAGTGCCTCGGGTTCCTGCGCGGCTACGAAGGCCTCGTGCATCCGGTCGGCTGGACCCCCCTCACCCCCGACACCGTCGCCAACATCCACGGCCAGGGGGGGACCATCCTCGGCTCCTCCAACAGCGGCCGCTTCACGGCGCTCGTCGGCGAGAACGAGCGGGTGGCGATCGATCCGGCCCTCCTCGCGGAGGCGTCCTCGACGCTCGCGAAACTCGGCGTCTGCGGGTTGGTGTGCATCGGCGGCGACGGCTCGCTGGGGATCGCGCAGCAGTTCCACGAGCACGGCATGCCGGTGGTCGGCGTGCCCAAGACGATCGACAACGACCTCGGCGGCACGGCCACGACCTTCGGCTTCGACTCGGCCGTGGCCACCGCCACCGACGCGCTCGACCGCCTCCACACCACCGCCGCCAGCCACGAGCGCGTGATGGTGCTCGAGGTGATGGGGCGCCACGCCGGATGGATCGCGCTGCACGCCGGCATCGCGGGCGGGGGCGACGTGATCCTCATCCCGGAGATCGCCTGGGACTTCGGGCACGTCTGCGCCGCCATCCGGGCGCGCGAGCGCGAGGGGAAGGCCTTCACGCTCGTGGTCGTCGCCGAGGGGGCCCGCCTGCCCGACGGCGCGACGGTCCATGCCGGCGACGGCGGCAAGCGGCGCCAGGTGCGCCTCGGCGGCGTGGGGGAGACCGTGGCCGGGGAGATCGCGCGGCGCCTCGACCGCGAGGTCCGGGCGGTCGTCCTCGGGCACCTGCAGCGCGGCGGCCCGCCGACCGTCTTCGACCGCGTGCTGGCGACGCAGTTCGGGGCGCATGCGGTGCGGCTGATCCACGAGGGGCGCTTCGGGGAGATGGTCTGCTCGCGCCCCCCCGACATCGCCAGCGTGCCGATCGCGGAGGCGATCCGGCGGCTGTCGTGCGTCGATCCGGCCGGCTCGGCGGTGCTCGCCGCGCGGGCCCTGGGGATCTCCTTCGGCGACGAACCGCCGCTGCCGGACTCCGCGGATCGCTGACCGCGGCGCCCCTTCCGGCCGCCGGGCGTGCGGTATGATCGGCGGGCCTTCCGGGGCCGTTCCGGGGGGCGCCCGCCCCGCCCCCGAGGATCCCATGAGCGAGCCCCACAAGCCTGCCGGAACCCTGGCCAGCGTGATGCACGAGGAGCGGATGTTCCCGCCGCCGCGGGATTTCTCCTCCCGGGCGAGGATCGGGTCGCTCGAGGAGTACGGCCGCCTCTACGACGCGGCGCGGAAGGATCCGGAGGCGTTCTGGGGCGAGCGCGCGGCGGCGCTTCCCTGGACGACCCCCTACGAGCGCGTCCTCGACTGGCAGCCGCCGCACGTGCGCTGGTTCGTCGGGGGGCGGCTCAACGTCTCAGCGGCCTGCCTCGACCGGCACCTCGCCGCCGGCAAGGGGGAGAAGACGGCGCTGGTGTGGGTCGGCGAGCCCCTCGGCGAGCGCCGCACGCTCACCTACCGCGAGCTCCACGCCGAGGTCTGCCGCGTGGCGGCGGGGCTGCGGCGGCTGGGGATCCGCCCCGGCGAGGTGGTGTCGATCTACATGCCGATGACGCCGGAGCTGGTGATCGCGATGCTGGCCTGCGCCCGGATCGGCGCGGTGCACTCGGTGATCTTCGGCGGCTTCTCGAGCGAGGCCATCGCCGACCGCAACCACGACGCCCGGGCGGTGGCCGTGATCACCGCCGACGGCGGCTGGCGCCGCGGGGCGCAGCTGCCGCTGAAGAAGAACGTCGACGTGGCGCTCGAGAAGAGCCCCACCGTGAAGCACGTCGTCGTCCTGCGCCGCACCGGCCAGCCGGTGGACATGAAGCCCGGCCGCGACGTGTGGTGGCACGACCTCGTCGACGGCATGCCCGCCGACACGCCGCCGGAAGCGATGGATTCCGAGGCGCCGCTGTTCATCCTCTACACGAGCGGCTCGACGGGCAAGCCGAAGGGCATCCAGCACACCTCCGCCGGCTACGTGCTCTGGGCGCAGACCACCGCGGAATGGGTCTTCGACCTGCGCGACGACGATCTCTTCTGGTGCACCGCCGACTGCGGCTGGATCACCGGCCACAGCTACGTCACCTACGGCCCGCTGGCCGCCGGGGCGAGCATCCTCATCTACGAGGGGGCCCCCAACGCCCCCCACGAGGGGCGCTTCTGGCAGATCGTGGAGGAGGAGCGGCCGACGATCTTCTACACCGCCCCGACGGCGATCCGGTCGTTCATGAAATGGGGCCCGGAGCACCTCCGCGGCCGCGACCTCTCGAGCCTGCGCCTCCTGGGCACCGTGGGCGAGGGGATCAATCCCGAGGCCTGGATGTGGTACCACGAGACGATCGGCGGAGGCCGCTGCCCCATCGTCGACACGTGGTGGCAGACCGAGACCGGCGGGATCATGATGAGCCCGCTGCCCGGCTGCACCCCCACCAAACCGGGCAGCTGCACGCTGCCGCTGCCGGGCGTGGTGCCGGAGATCGTCGACGCCCACGGCAAGCCGGTGCCGCGTGGCGAGGGGGGCTGGCTCGTGATGACGCGCCCCTGGCCGGGAATGCTGCGCGGTGTGTGGGGCGACGAGGAGCGATTCGTCGACACCTACTGGTCGAAGGTTCCGGGGAAGTACCTGGCCGGCGACAACGCCCGCCAGGACGGCGACGGCTACTACTGGATCATGGGGCGCATCGACGACGTCCTCAACGTCGCCGGCCACCGGCTCTCGACCATCGAGATCGAAAGCGCGCTGGTGAGCCACCCCACGGTCGCGGAGGCGGCGGCGGTGGGGCGGCCGCACGAGGTCAAGGGGGAGGCGGTGGCGGTGTTCGTGACGCTCCGCGGCGGCGAGCCGGGGCCGGCGCTCGAGGAGACGCTGCGCAAGCACGTCCGCCAGCAGATCGGGGCGCTGGCCGTGCCCGACGACATCCACTTCGCCGCGGCGCTGCCCAAGACCCGCTCCGGGAAGATCATGCGGCGGCTGCTGCGCGACATCGCCGCCGGCCGCGAGACCGTCGGCGACACCACCACGCTCGAGGATTACACGGTGCTCGCGAACCTGCGCGGCAACGACGAGTGAGGGCGAAAAAAAAGGTCGGGCCGGCTTTCGCCGGCCCGACCCCTGTTCCGTCTGAGGGAAGCCGCGGCCCCGATCAGAGGCCGAGCTTGCCGAGCGTCTCGAGCATCGGCTCCACGATCGGCTTGAGGATGTCGCCCACGCCGGGGATGGCGAGGACGGTGTCGACGATCGGCTTCAGGACGCCGAGCTGCGTGCCGACCATCTCCTTGACCGTCGCCTTGCCGGCGTCGGGCAGCTTGTCGGCCGTCTGCTTGTAGCCCTTGAGCAAGCCGTCGAGCTCCTCGAGGCCCGGGAGCGCGGCCTTCGCCGACGCCTCGTCGGTGATGCCCTTGAAGGTGTCGGTCAGCTTGCCGAACAGGCCCGTGACGTCGCCGCCGAACTTGGTGATGTCGATCTCGGGGATGGCGTCGGCGACGGCCGCAGCCGCGGCGTCGACCGCCTTGGCCGCACCGTCGACCGCCTTGCTGGCGGCCGCTTCGCCCTTCTCCTGGCTCTTCTGCATCATCTCCTTCATCTTCTCGGTCTGGGCGCCGACCATCGCCGACTTGTCGGCCGGCTTGCCGCCCTTGTCGCGGTTGACCAGCAGCCAGGCGCCGAGGGCGATCAGCGGCAGTGCTGCCCAGAGGAGCCACGACGGGAAGCCCGAGGACTCGGGCTCACGGCGCTCGACGTGGCCGCCGCGCGGGGCGGGCGAGGAGCCGCCGGTCGCGGCCGACATGGCGGCCTTGGCCATGTCGCCGAAGTCGCCGAGCGACAGCCCGGCCGGCAGCGCCGACTGGATGTTGCGCGACTGGTCGGCGAACAGGCTCTGGATCCCGGAGGCGTCGAGCGAGCGGCCGCCCGAGGTGAGCTGCTTGGCGACGGTGCCGAGCACGACCGGGGCCAGATAGGACAGGAGCGTGCGGGCCATGCTCCCCTTGAGCCCGAGGAACGACGCCAGCGTCTCGACGATCAGCGAGGTGGAGGAGTTGCCGAACAGGCTGCCGAGGAGGCTGCCCCCCTTATCGGCGACCTTGGTGGCGTTCGAGCCGCCGAGCAGGCCGGCGAGGTTGCCGAGGGCGCCGAGATCGAGGCCGCCGAGTGCACTGGCGATCTGCCCGGCACCCTGCGACGAGCCGGCGAGCTTGGCGAGGCCGCCGAGCAGCGCGGGCACGGCGGCGGCGGTCGCCGTCTTGGTCTGCGACTCGTTCGTACCGACGAGCGAGCCGAGGCTTCCGAGGACCTGGCTGGTGAGCTGGTCCTTGACGAGGTCGACGATATTCATGCAAGACTCCAGAAAGGGACCCGCACATCGGGTCCGGAAAGAAGGACGGACGATTCAAACCGGTGAACGGCACGGCGCCGGGCACCCGCCGGGCTTGGGGGTTGACCCCGAGGCGGAAACGCCCTCGCTCGATGACAGTTTGTCATACACGCCCGTCGGGGCGCCCACAAGCAGCCCTCCGGCGGCGGAAAAAGGCCGCTTTCGACGGTGCGATCGGTCCGACCCGCCGATCTTTCCAGCCGCGCCGCCGCCCCTCCTATACTCGGCCGACATGACCCCCCCGGTCGCCTCCGGACCCCGCCGCCCGCTCCCCGAACTGCTCGCCCCGGCGGGCGACTGGGAGTGCGTCCGCGCGGCGATCGAGAACGGCGCCGACGCCGTCTACTTCGGCCTCGACTGCGGCCACAACGCCCGGGCCCGGGCGGCGAACTTCCCGGTCGACGACCTGCCGGGGCTGTGCGCCACCCTCCGCCGCCACGGCGTGCGCGGCTACGTGACCCTCAACACGCTGGCCTTCGACGCCGAATTGCCGGAGATCGAGGGCCTCGCCCGCGCCATCGCCGCCGCGGGGGTCGACGCGGTCATCGTCCAGGACATCGGCGTGGCCCGGCTGCTGCGCGCCGTCTGCCCCGGGCTCGCGCTGCATGCCTCCACCCAGATGACGCTCACCAGCGCCGAGACCGTGCGCCTGGCCGAGAGCCTGGGGATGCGCCGCGTGGTGCTGGCACGCGAGCTGTCGATCGCGGAGATCGCCGCCGTCGCCACGGCGACGCCCCTCGAGCTCGAGGTCTTCGTCCACGGGGCGCTGTGCGTGGCCTACTCGGGGCAGTGCCTCACGAGCGAGGCCCTCGGCGGCCGCAGCGCCAACCGCGGGCAGTGCGCGCAGGCCTGCCGGCTCCCCTACGAACTGGTGTGCGACGGCCGCGACGTCGATCTCGGCGACCGCCGCTATCTCCTCTCGCCGCAGGATCTGGCGGCCCACGATCTCGTCCCGGACCTGCTCGCCGCCGGGGTCTCGAGCCTCAAGATCGAGGGGCGGCTCAAGACCCCTGAATACGTCGCCAACATCGTCCGGCACTACCGCCGCGCGCTCGACGCGGCCGTGGCCGGCTCGCGGGCGGCGTTCCTGCCCGCCGACGTCGAGGCGATGGAGCTGTCGTTCTCGCGCGGGTTCTCCCCCGGCTGGCTGCTGGGGTGCGAGCACAAGCGGCTCGTGCCCGCCACCTCGAGCGCCAAACGCGGGGTGCGGCTGGGGACGGTGGTGTCGACGGCGCGGGGGCGGGTGACGGTCGAGCTGGTGGCCGCGGTGAAGCGGGGCGACGGCGTGGCCTTCGATCCGGCCGGCGGCGGCGACGACGCCGCCCAGGGGGGGCGCGTGTACGGGATCGCGCGGCCCGGCGGCGGCCCGGGGCCCGGGATCGAGGGGAGCGTCTCCGAGGGGCTGGTCGAGCTTTCCTTCGCCCGCGGGGCGATCGACTGTGGCCGGATCGCCCCGGGGCAGACGGTGTGGAAGACCGACGACCCGGTCCTGACGCAGGCGCTGCGCGATTCGTTCGCCGGCGAGCGCCTCGGGCGGCGCCAGCCGGTGGACCTCGTCGTCACGGCGGTGGCGGGAGCGCCGCTGGAGGTGGTGGCGACGCTGCGGCCCGGCGCCGACGACGCGCTCACCGTCGCCGTCCGTGGCGACGAGGCGGCGGTGGTGGCGACGCGCCATCCGCTCACGGCCGACGTCCTCGCCCGCCAGCTCGGCCGGCTCGGAGGCACCCCCTTCGCCCTGCGCCGTCTGGAGGCCCGGATCGAGGGGGCGCCCATGCTCCCCTTGAGCGCGCTGGGGCGGCTGCGGCACGCCCTGGCGGCGCGGCTGGCCGAGGCGGTGGAGGGCCCGCCGCCGCGCACGATCCACGAGGGCGCCCTCGAGAAGCTCGCGCGCGACGACGCCGCGCGCGGCGCGGTGGCCGGGCCCGCGGCCGCGCCCCTGCCGGTGCTCCACCTGCTGTGCCGCACGATGGCGCAGCTCGAGGCCTGCCTCGCCGCCGGGGAGCGGTCCCTCGACGTGGAGTTCGCCGACATCCGCCGGCACCGCGAGGCGATCGTGGCGGCCCGCGCCGCCGGGGCCACGCTGCGCGTCGCCACGCCGCGGATCCACAAGCCCGGGGAGGAGGGGATCTTCCGCCTCCTCCTCCGCCAGGAGCCCGACGCCGTGCTCGTGCGCAACGTCGCGGGGCTCGACTTCTTCCACGGGCACGGCCTGCCCGTCGACGCCGACTTCTCCCTCAACGTCGCCAACCGGCTCTCCGCCGCCTTCCTCCGCGACCGCGGTGTGCGGCGGATCGTGCCGGCCCACGACCTCAACCGCGACCAGCTCGCCGATCTCGTCGCGGCGGCGGGCGGAGCGGGGCTGGAGGTGGTCGTCCACCAGCGCATGCCGCTGTTTCACATGGAGCACTGCGTGTTCTGCGCGGTCCTCTCCCCCGGCACCGACAAGACCAATTGCGGCCGCCCCTGCGACGATCGGGTCGTCGCCCTGCGCGACCGGGTCGGCGTGGAGCATCCGCTGACGGCCGACGTGGGCTGCCGCAACACCCTCTACAACGCCACGGCCCAGAGCGGAGCGGAGGTGGTGCCGATGCTGCTCGACCGCGGCGTGCGGCACCTGCGCGTGGAGTTGCTCGACGAGCCCGCGTCCGCGGTGCCGGAGATCGTCGCCGCCTACCGGGATCTCCTCGCCGGGCGCTGCTCGGGCCGCGAGGTGTGGACGCGCCTCCGGGCGTCGAACCGGGTGGGCGTGACCCGCGGCACGCTCGAGGCCAGGCGCGATCCGCTGGCGATCATCTGACGGCCCGGCCCGGGGCGCGGTCGCCCGGGGCCCACGAAGGAGCGACGATGGACATCAACGACTGCCTGGCGGTGCGGCTCACCTCCGTCGACGACGCCGGCGTCGAGCGCGAGTGGCCGGTGATCGCCTCGGGGCTCCTGGCCTGGGAGGACTTCCCCGAGTCGGAATGGAACCGGCACCTGCCGTGGCGCTTCCTGGACCTCGCCGACGCGCTGCCTCCGGGGACCGGCACCGCGGTGCAGATCTGCCTCGACGTGGAGGAACGCGCCAGCCGTCGCCGCCGGCGCGTGGTGACGCGCTCCCTGGGGGCCAGCCGCGCGACCTTCTCCTGGGACGACGTCACCGGCGCGCCGGGATCGTTCGAGGTGATCCTCGACCTCGGCGAGCCCGGAGGGGCGGCGCAGGTGGCGCGGCTCGAGGTCGAGAGCGGGGAGGTGGCGCTCGAGTCGCACGTCCGCATCCGCGGCGACCACATCGAGGATCTGCTGGGCGGCTGACCTTTCGGGGGCGCGACCGACCGGGGGCGCGGCCGCCGCGGGGTCACTTGCCCTGGAGCGTGACCTCGATGGGCCGATCGGCCTGGACGTCGACGACGATCCCCGACGTGGCCGGCTTCTCGAACTTCGCCGGCACCGCCCGGAAGGTGCCGTCGAGTCCGCGGACGGCGACCGGCCTCCCTTCACCCGCGGTGGCAGCGGCCTTCTTGGCCTGCGCCTGCATGCCGGCGAACATCGCCGTCTGCACCGCCACACGGTAGCGGCCCGGCTTCACGTCGTAGACGGTGAACGAGCCGGTCCGGTCGATCTGCCCGCTGGCCGTCTCGCCCCCCGCCTCGGGTTCGAGGACCACGAGCCCCATCTCGAGCGGGGTGCCGTCGAGCGTGGCCTTTCCCGAGGCCTGGATGCCGCCGGTCGGCTTGGCCGCCGGCGCACAGCCGGCCACCGCTGCCGTCAGGCCGGCGAGAAGGAGGGACAGGCCGATCAGGGGCGTGGGGCGCGTCATGGTGCGTCGTCTCGTGGGTGGGCGGGCGCGGGCGGGGAGGACGTCCGCGGACTCACTCCAGATCGACGTTGGAGCCGTCCTTGGGAAGGATCGACTGGCTCCACGGGATCGTCTCCACCGAGGCGTTCACCGCACGGACGCTGCCGTCACCCATGCCGCAGAGGATGACGCTCGGGGAGTGCCCGATCGCCCGGTATTCCCACCACATGCACTGCGGCGCCTTGATGGCCGTGAGGGGCGGGAAGAAGGTCTTGTATTCCGGGGCGTTGCGGTCGTTGGTGAAGGCGGTGTTGGTGCGGGCGAACACGGGCCAGTAGCGGTCGTCGGCCGGGTGGCCCCAGGCGTTGCCGCAGGTGTCGCCGTTGTTGGGCTGGCCGGCCGGGCCGCAGGCCATGCGTCGCTCGGCGAGGAAGATCGTCTTGGAGGTTCCGTCGGAGATGTCGCCGAAGGTCTTCTGGCCGTGGGTGTTGTGCCAGGTCCAGATGTCGGAGGGGAAGTTGTCGGGTCGGCCGAAGACCTGGAAATTGCAGCCGTAGCTGCACAGCGCCACGTCGACCGGGTTCTTCCACATCCAGTCGGCGGTGAAGCCGTCGCGGAACACCGGGCCGTTGGCGCTGGAGTCATTGGGGGCGATGAGGGTCGGGATCGGCACGCTCATCGCCGCCTGGGTGGCGTTGATCTGCCCCAGGCCGCTCCCCTTCCAGTTGCTGATGCTGCGCGGCAGCGCGCCCTGCTCGAAGAAGGGGAGGAGGCAGAAGAAGAAGGTGCCGTCGCTGTTGGTGTAGCCGCCGGTGTAGGCGGGGCTGCTCCACCAGAAGGCGACCGCCGGGGGGAGGCAGCCGAGCGTGTCGTGGCCGTTGTGGACGGCGAGCCCGATCTGCTTGAGGTTGTTCATGCTCTGCGACCGCCGGGCCGCCTCGCGGGCCGCCTGGACGGCGGGAAGCAGCAGGCCGACGAGCGTGCCGATGATCGAGATCACCACCAGGAGCTCGACGAGCGTGAAGGCGCGACGGGGGGCCGGCGCGGTGCGGATCAGGGTGCCGTTCATGGCTGTCTCCGGGGCGGGAAAGAACGTCCTCAATCTTTAGACGCTTTGGCGCGAGTGTCAATTCGACGGTGGATGCCGGACCTGCCGCCGCGGCCGGGGGACAGCCCCGAAGCGTGCCACGCCGCGACGGAAACGTGCCTCCGCGGGCCGTCGCGCCCGCGCCCGCCGCACCTCACCAGTAGATGTAGTGCAGGAAGCGCTCCCGATCGGCCGGGGGCAGGTCGTCGACGCGCGGCACGACGTAGCGGTTGTCCTCCACGTCGACCAGCAGCTTGCCCTCGGCGCCGAAGTCGATCGCCTGGCTCTGCGTCCAACGGGTCGTGAACCGTCGCCGCCCGACGTCGGTCTCGACGTCGAAGTCGAGGTAGCCGTGGGCCAGCCGCACGTCGTGGATTCGCAGGATCGGCCGCACCAGCGACCTCCGCTTCAGGCCGCGACGCAGCACGCCGGCGTCGTCGTCGGGCCAGTCGTCGAGGGTGCGGATCATGCCCAGCTCGATCTCGTCGCCGGTCTCGTTCCAGCCGCGGACCGACAGCCAGGCTTCCGGATGGGAGGCGGGGAAGGTGCGCACGATGAACAGCCCGGCGGCGATGCGCTGGCCATCCTCGGCCAGCTCGATCCGGTCGTGCGGCCCGATCGAGAAGCGGTGGCGGGCCGGATCCAGCCAGCGGATCGCGCCGCTGGCAGGGAGCGCGGGCGCCGCCGCCGCCGCGTCGTCGGCGGCCGTCCCCGCCGCCGGGCGCTCCTCGGCCAGCAGGGTGTCGACGGTGGGCTGCTTGGTGACCTGCGTCTGGATCCGCACCAGACGGGCGTAGATCCCGTCGGCGGCGAGGAGCTCGGCGTGGGTCCCCTGCTCCGCCAGGCGGCCGCGGTCGAAGGCCAGGATCCGGTCGGCGTTCCGCAGCGTGGAGAGGCGGTGGGCGATGGCGATCGTGGTCCGCCCGCGCACCAGCACCGCCAGCGCCTCCTGGATCGACTTCTCCGCCTCGGCGTCGATGTTGCTCGTGGCCTCGTCGAGGACGAGGATCCGCGGATCGTAGAG
>CAISKG010000387.1 GCA_903885855.1 uncultured Planctomycetaceae bacterium | reverse complement strand
GGCTTCTTGGCCGCGTAGGCCTCGAGGAAGTCGGCCACCTGGTGCACGAACGAGTGCTCGTAGCCGATCGCCAGCCCCGGCACCCACCACTTGCCCATATAGGGATGGTCGCCGTCGGTGACGTGCACGCTCTTCCAGCCGCGCTCCGGGCCGGCGTCGGCGTAGTCGAAGATCTGCAGCCGGTGGAGATCGTGGAGATCCCACTTCAGGCTCATCTTCTCGCCGTTGATCTCGAAGGTGTAGAGGGCCTTGTGGCCGCGGGCGTAGCGCGTGCTCTCGAAGAGGCCGAGCGAGCCGTTGGTGAAGTGGCAGAGGAAGGAGCAGGCGTCGTCGATCGTCACCGGCTCGACCTTGCCGGTGAGGGTGTGCTTGCGTTCCTTGACGAACGTCTCGGTCATCGCCGTGACGTCGCTCACCGGGCCGTTGAGCCACAGCGCGGTGTCGATGCAGTGGGCGAGGAGGTCGCCCGTCACGCCGCTCCCCGCGGCCGCGGCATCGAGCCGCCACAGGGCCGTGCCCCCCTGGGGGAGATCGGCGCTGATCGTCCAGTCCTGGAGGAACTCGGCCCGGTAGTGGAAGACGCGGCCGAGCTTCCCCGCATCGATGAGGTGCTTGGCGAAGGTCACCGCCGGGATGCGGCGGTAGTTGTACCAGACGGTGTTGGGCACGCCGGCCTTCTCGATCGCCGCCACCATCCGCTCCCCCTCGGCCACGTCCATCGAGAGCGGCTTCTCGCAGAGGATCGCCTTGCCGTGCTTCGCGGCCTCGATGGCGATCTCGGCGTGGAGGTTGTTGGGGGTGCAGATGTCGATGGCGTCGATGTCGTCGGCCGCCACGAGCTTCCGCCAGTCGCTCTCCACGCGCTCGTATCCCCAGCGCTTGGCGAAGGCGGTCGCCTTCTCCGTGTCGCGCGCGGCCACCGCCTTGAGGACGGGCAGATACTCGAGGTCGAAGAAGTCGCCCACGCGGTTGTAGCCGTTGGAGTGGGCGCGGCCCATGAAGCCGTAGCCGATCATGCCGATGCGGAGCGGTTTGGCCATCGCGGTGACTCGTTCCAGGAGGGGAGGAAGGGGAAGCGGCCGTGCGTCAGGCCCAGCCGTGGGCGTCGCGGACGTCGATCATCGTCCGCAGGATCGTGTTCCAGGTGCGGGGGTTCTCGAGCGTGGCGTTGGGGAACATGCAGCCGTCCCAGCAGATGTGGCGGATGCCGCGGTCGGCCGCCCCCTGGAGCCAGTGGCCGGCGCAGCGCACGATGTCGAGCTTGCCGGCCGGGTCGTCGGCCGGGCAGTGCTTGCCGGTCTTGTCGTGCGAACCGGCGCCGTGGACGTTGCCGTCGTTCTGGGCCACGTGGAAGTCGATCGTCCAGGGACGGAGCTTCCCGGCCATCGTCTCGTAGGCCGCCCAGAACTCCTGCTCGCTGTAGCCGGGCCGCAGGAGGGCATGCTCCGGGGCGTTGTAGCCCAGGAGGTAGAGGTAGGTGTGGGCGAGGTCGCACTGGAAGCCGAGCGAGCCCGGCATGTCGACCGCCTCGAGGAGGTCGAGCATGTCCTTCCAGGAGTGCATCCCGGCCCAGCAGATCTCCCCCTCCGCGGCGAGGCGCTCGCCGTGGCCGGCCGCCACCGCCGCCGCCTCGCGGAAGGTCGCCGCGATCCGCTTGGTGTTGGCGGAGGCGTCGTCGCGCCAGGCGTTGACGCCGAACTCGGCCGAGTCGATGCGGATCACGCCGTACTTCCGCACCCCGTGGCGCTCGAAGATCTTCGCGATCCGGCAGGCTTTGCGGACCGCGTCGACGAACTTGGCCCGCTGCACCGGGCTTCCCATCGCCGAATCGCCGACGGTCCCCGGCCAGATCGGGGCGACGAGCGAGCCGACCACGAAGCCGTGCGCGGCGATCGTGTCGGCGATCCGCCGGATCTCGTCGTCGCTGGCGTCGGGATTGGTGTGGGGGAGGAAGAGGAAGTAATCGATGCCGTCGAACGTCTGCCCGTTGACGTTCGCTGCGGCGGTGAGCTCGAGCATCCGCTCGAGGCTGATCGCCGGCTCCTGCCCCTCGCCGTCCCCCTTGCCGACGAGGCCCGGCCACATGGCGTTGTGGAGCTTGGGAAGGGGGTGGCTCGACATGGGGTCACCTTTCAGGCGGGGAACGGGGATCGCACGGGAGGGGCGTGACGACGACGGGGTCTCGAACCGGGACGGTCACCACTGGCGGCCGGTCTTCGGGCAATCGGCGTGGACGTCGGGGCCGAAGTAGCGGAGCGAGACGAGCGGGCCCGGCCCCGTGTTCACCACCTCGTAGCCCTCGGCCGCGGCGGCGGCCGAGATGAAGAGCTCGTCGGCGGTCATCTGGCCGAAGCGGATCAGCGTCGGCGTGGCGACGTCGTGCACGCCCACCTTCCCCTCGCCCTGGACGGTGATCCAGCCGCTGGCCCCGGGGTCACGGATCGTGATCCGGGCGCCCGGCGCGAGGGTCAGCTCCTTGGCGCTGAACAGCTGCCGGCCGTCGACCTCGCCGTAGACGATCCAGCGGTCCTCGGCGCCGGCGCTCGAGCGCGCCGCGTCGAGGATCGGCTCGAGGTAGTTGGCCTGCTTGAAGTGGGTGTCGACGTTCTTCTCCCAGTCGAGCTGGCCGATGATGAAGTCGAGGTCGTGGTGCTTCTCCTTCGGCATGTCCTTGACCAGCAGGCTCCAGGGGACGGCCCGCCCCTCGACGAGCGACTGGAACATGCCGAACACGTCGCTGCCCCACTGCGGCTCGTAGGTCAGCAGCGATCCCGGCGCGTGGAGGACGCCCGGCGGGATGAGCCAGCCCGTGCCGCGCTTCAGGCGGTAGGCCTTGGCCAGATCGATGATCCCGTTGTCGCCCCGGTTCCAGTTCTCGAGGCACTTCCGCACGTCCTCCTTCGTGGTCCCCGGCTCGAGGCCCATGAAGGTGTAGGGGAAGTTGTTGTCGCAGTTGTTGTACTGCGGCGGGAAGTAGTAGCTCTCCGGCTTCCCCTCCTGCCCGACGAGCTTGGCGTCCTCGAACGACTGGTGCATGTGGTGGGGGATCGGCCCCATGTTGTCGAAGAACTTCGAATACACCGGCCAGCGCGAGTAGGTGTCCCAGATGCCCCTGCCGACGAGCTTCCCCTTCCCCTCGGCGACCGCGTCGCGGAGGAGGAACCGCTCGCCGCCGTGGACGCACCAGGAGAGCCCCTCGTCGGGCACGCGCCCCTCGTTGGCCGCCTCGGTGGTGCTGGCGAACCAGCGCTCGTCGATGCCGCCGCGGTCGAGGCCGTAGGCGTAGTAGTCGTCGGGGTGGAGACGGACCCGCTTCCCGGGATGGAGGAAGCTGCGCGGCACCCAGGTGGGGGAGAGGCGGAGGATCCCCTTGCCGGCGTCCATGGCGCCGTCGAGGGCGCGGCCGACGTTCTTCGACTCGGGGAGCAGGGCGGAGGCGTTTGCGGCCATGGGGCGTCTCGGTGGCGGGGTTCGGGGAGCGCCACGTTGTACGACTCCCGCCGGAGCCCCGCAAGCATCGCGGCGGCCCGCGGGGGCGGCCCCGCGCTCAGGCGCCGGGGAGCGCGCCTGTGGTCACGCCGGCCGTGGCCACCGGCGCCGCTCCCGGCACGGCCGCCGG
>CAISKG010000386.1 GCA_903885855.1 uncultured Planctomycetaceae bacterium | reverse complement strand
TCTGCTCGTCGGTGGCGTTCGGGAGCAGGTCTCCGGCCAGCTGCCAGGTGACGAAGTCGTCCCAGGGGAGGTTCTTGTTGAAGGCGTCGATCACCCAGTCGCGCCACCACCACACCGGCCGGTCGCGGTCGACCTGGAAGCCGTAGCTGTCGGCGTAGCGGGCGACGTCGAGCCAGTCGGCCGCCATGCGCTCGCCGTAGCGGGGGCTCGCCAGGAGGCGGTCGACGAGGCGCTCGTAGGCGTCGGGGGCGTCGTCGGCCACGAACGCCCGCACCTCCTCCGGCGTCGGCGGCAGGCCGGTGACGTCGAAGGTCGCCCGGCGCACGAGCGTGGCCCGGTCGGCCTCGGGGGCGAGCGTCATCCCGCGGGCCGCCAGCCGGGCCGCCACGAGCCGGTCGATCGGATGCCCGCCCGAGCCGGGGGTTTCCGCCGGCAGGGCCGGCGCCTTCACCGCCTGGAACGACCAGTGGGGCTCGTACTCCGCCCCGGCGGCGATCCACCGCGTGAGGATCTCGACCTGCGCGGCGTCGAGTCTGCCGAGTTTCGCCTCCGGCGGGGGCATGACGACGTCGGGATCGTCGGAGCGGATGCGGGCGAGGATCTCGCTGGCGGCCGGATCGCCCGCCACGATCGCCCGGGCGCCGCTGGCGGCCTCCGCGATGGCGCTCTCCCGCCGGTCGAGGCGCAGCCCGGCCTGCCGCTTCACGCCGTCGGGCCCGTGGCACTGGAAGCAGGTGTCGGAGAGGATCGGGCGCACGTCGCGGTCGAACGACGGCGCCGGCTCCGCGGCGCCGGCCGCGCGGGCCAGCCCCACGGCCAGCACCGCGACGACGAGCGGCCCGAGGGAGAGGGGATGGCGGTGCATGGGGCGGGCGGGGGCTGGGCCGGATCACCCGAAGAGCGGGTCGATCGGCTTCCCCTCGCAGACGGGGAAGGGGCGGCCGAGGGTGTCGGTCCAGCCGGCGTGCGGAGGCACGCCGAGGGCGCGCCAGATCGTGGCCGCCATGTCCTCGGGGCGGAAGGGATCGCTCGCCGGCTCGCCGCCGAAGCGGTCGGTGCTCCCCACGACGGTGCCGCCGCGAACGCCGCCGCCGGCGAAGAACACGCTCTGCGCGCGCCCCCAGTGGTCGCGGCCGGCCTCGCGGGCGCCGGGGAGCGTGCTGATCTTCGGCGTCCGGCCGAACTCCCCGGCCATCACCACCAGCGTGTCGTCGAGCAGGCCGCGCGACTCGAGGTCGTCCAGGAGGGCCGCCATGCCCCGGTCCATCGGCGGCAGCAGGTAGCGCTCGAGGTTCGTCCAGGCGCTCTCGTGGGTGTCCCAGGTCTCGTTGTTGCCGAGGTTCACCTGCACCATCCCCACCCCCGCCTCCACCAGCCGCGCCGCCAGGAGCAGCGACCAGCCGAAGGCGTTCTCACCGTAGCGCGCCCGCAGCGCCGGATCGGCCAGCGAGATGTCGAAGGCCTTCGACACCGCGGGATCCAGCAGCAGCGTCGCGGCCATGTCGCGGTAGCGGTCGAAGGAGCGCTCGTCGGCCGTCTTCTCGATCTCCGCGCGCTGCCGGTCGATCCGGTCGCGGAGCGCGAGCCGGTCGGTCAGCCGCCCGTCGGCCAGCGCCTGGGGCACCGTGAGATCGAGCGAGCGGAAGCGCAGCTCCTGCGTCGCCGGGCCGTCGTGGTGATGGAACAGATACTCCGGATAGGCGCCGTAGTTGACCGGGTTGTAGGGGGAGCAGTCGAGGAAGAAGGGCTCGCGCTGGCGGCCGAGGAGGGCGGAGAACTGCCCCGGGATCACGCGGCCGGTGCGGTGGATGAGCTTCTCCGGGAGCACGATCGACGGCGGCAGGTTGCGCCGCGCGGGGACGAGCTCCGTGGCCAGCGCCGCCAGCGACGGCCAGTCGGACTTCTTCGGCGCCGAGGGATCGAAGCCCACGGGGGTGTCGGACCGCCCGGTGAGCATGATGTGGTGGCCGAGCGAATGGTCGTTGCTGCGGTGGGTGAGCGACCGCACCACCGCCCAGCGTTCGCTCCGCTCGGCGAGGAGCGGGAGGTGCTCGCAGACCTGCAATCCGGGCGTGCGCGTGGCGATCGTCTTGAACGACCCCCGGATGTCGGCCGGGCCGTCCGGCTTGGGATCGAAGCTCTCGTGCTGCGCGAGGCCCCCGGAAAGGAAGACGTAGATCACGCTCTTGGGCCGGGCGGCGGGGGCGGCGCCGGCCTCACGGGCCGCGGCGACCCCCTCGAGCGACAGTCCGAAGAGCCCCAGGGCCCCCGCCTGGACGGCCGTCCGGCGGCAGATCGACGGGCGGCGCGGATGGAGGAAGCGATCGGTCATGCGTCTGCCCGTCACCCCGTGGTCGCGGCCCACCCCGGCGACTCCGGCCCGTGACCCGCGGGGCCGGGGAACCCCCAAAGAATAGATCGGCCGCCGCAGGGTGTCGACGCCGGGCAGGGGGCGGGGGCGCCGGAGAAACGCCCGGCGCTGCCACGAAACGGCGCTCGGCGGGCCGGCCACACCTTCCAGGATGACTCCCACCGGCGCCCGGATAGGCTGCGGGGGTGGCCCGCCCGCACGGGCCCAGGTCCGCGAGCACCCCTCCCGAGCCCATGCCCGCCCCGCCGCATCCCGCCGTCGCCATCGAGACGCTCGGCGACACGGCCGTCGTGGTGCGGCTCGGCGGCGCGCCCGACGGGCGGACGCTGCGGCGCGTCGCGGCGGCGCGCGAGCGCATCGAGCGGGCCGCGCCGGCGGGCGTGGTCGACGTCGCGGCCACGTTCACGACGGTCGCGGTGTGGCTCGACCCGGAGCGGACCGACGCGGCGCGGGTCGCCGCCGCGCTCGCCGGATGCCTGGCCGGCGGCGTCGACGCCCCCCTCGCCGCCCCACGCTGCTTCGACATCCCGGTGATCTACGGCGGCGCCGCGGGCCCCGACCTCGCCGCGGTGGCGGCCGCCACCGGCCTCGATCCCGCCGACGTGATCGCGCGCCACGCGGCCGCCGCGCACGTGGTGGGGATGATCGGATTCGCCCCCGGCTTCCCCTACCTCCTCGGGCTTCCCGACGCCCTCCGCCTGCCCCGGCGGGCGGCGCCGCGCACGGCGGTCGAGGCCGGCTCGGTGGCGATCGCCGAGGGGCAGACCGGCATCTACCCCCGGCGCGGCCCGGGAGGCTGGCACGTGATCGGCCGGACCGCCGTCGACCTCTTCGACCCCACGCGCGACCCGCCGGCGCTGCTCCGCGCCGGCGACCGGGTGCGCTTCGTGCCGGTGGCTGTGGCGCCGCCGGCGCCGGCGGCGCCGGCGGCGCCGCCTCCCCGTGGCACGGGCGACG
>CAISKG010000385.1 GCA_903885855.1 uncultured Planctomycetaceae bacterium | reverse complement strand
GCCTGATGAGCGAAAGCGCCCGCGGCGAGGGGGGGCGGGTGTGGGTGCCGCGCGTGCCGCAGGATCCGCGCGATCCGCTCACCATCCCCGAGGCCGACCGCTACTACTTCCTCGAGGAGCGCTACCCGAAGTACAAGAACCTCGTGCCGCGCGACATCGCCACGCGCGAGATCTTCGACATCTGCACCAACGAGGGGCTGTCGGTCGAGAAGGACCGCCTCTGCGTCTATCTCGACCTGACCCACATCCCGCGTGACACGCTCGACAAGAAGCTCGGCGGGATCCTCGACATCTACGAGAAGTTCCAGGGTGTCGATCCCCGTGCGGTGCCGATGAAGATCTTCCCCGCCGTCCACTACTCGATGGGCGGGCTGTGGGTGGACTACGAGCGCAGCGCCTCCGGGGGCATGGTGGAGGGATCGACCCGCAACCAGCAGACGAGCATTCCCGGCCTCTACGCGGTGGGCGAGTGCGATTACCAGTACCACGGCGCGAACCGGCTCGGGGCCAATTCCCTGCTGTCGTGCATCTTCAGCGGCTTGTTCTGCGCGGCGGGGGTGCTCGAGTCGGCGGGGGCGAAGCGGGCGGCCGCGGGCGACGCTTTGTTCGCCGGCGTGCTGCGGCGCGAGGAGGAGCGCCACGAGGCCCTGCTGCAGCGGCGGGGCGGGGGCGAGAACCCGTACCACATCCACCAGGAACTCGGCGATCTGATGACCCGGGTGGCCACGGTGGTGCGGCGCAACGACCAGCTCGCGCCGGCCTACGAGGAGGTCTGTGCGCTCGAGGAGCGGTGGCGGCGCTGCTCGCTCTCCGACAGCGGGCACTGGACCAACCAAAACGTCGTGTTCACCAAGTCGCTCGGCGACATGTTCCCGGTGGCGAAGTTGATCCTCCGCGGGGCGCTCCTGCGGGACGAGTGCCGCGGGGCCCACTACAAGCCGGAATTCGAGATGCCGGGGATCGCGGCCACCGACCCCGACGAGAAGCGCCGCGAGGCCGAGCGCTGGTGCGACCGCTTCGAGGAGAACACGCGGAAGTGGCTCAAGTCGACCGTGGCCCGGCACGGCGCCGACGGCCATCCACGGATCACGTTCGAGGAGGTCGATACCTCGCTCACCCCGCCCCGTCCCCGGCTCTACGGGCTGGTGGGGGCGGAGACGATCGAGGAGGTGTGGAAGGAGAGGGGACGGCAGCGGGCCGACGCGGATCGGCCGGCCGCCCTGGCCCCGGTCTGACCCCAGGTGAGCGTCCGTCGCACGGACGCCGGGAGCGAGGGAGATGATCAGCACGACGGCGACGCACACGGACCCGGCGGCCGGCAACGGCCACGAGCACGCCCCCACCGCGGCCCGGACGATCCACGTCCGCGTGCTGCGGCAGGACGCACCGGGCCAGGAGAGCTACTGGGAGCGGCACGACGTTCCCTGGGAGCCCAACATGAACGTGATCAGCGTCCTGCAGCGCATCGCCGCCGGGGCGCGGGCCCAGGACGGGCGCAGCGTGGCCCCCGTGGCGTGGGACTGCAACTGCCTCGAGGAGGTGTGCGGCTCCTGCACGATGCTCATCAACGGCCGCACGCGGATGGCCTGCTCGGCGCTCGTGGACCGGCTCCTCGAGGAGCATCCCGACGGCATCGAGCTGCGGCCGATGTCCAAGTTTCCGGTGGTGCGCGACCTCGTCGTCGACCGGCGGCGGCTGTTCCGGGCGCTGGAGCGCGTGAAGGCCTGGGTGCCGGTGGACGATTCCTTCGACCATGGCGCCGGCCCCCGGATCTCGCCGGAGGAGCAGTCGGAGGCCTACCCGCTCTCCGAGTGCATGAGCTGCGGCTGCTGCCTGGAGGCCTGCCCGCAGTTCACCCGCATCGACACGCCGCGTCGCGAGGGGGAAACCGACGAGCAGCTGGCGGCACGGCGCAACGCCGCCTTCGACTCCGGCTTCGTCGGCGCACACGCGATCAGCCAGGCGATGCTCTTCAACGCCCATCCCACCGGTCGGATGATCGCCGACGAGCGGATGGAGGCGCTGACGGCCCCGGGCGGCATCCAGATGTGCGGCAACGCGCAGAACTGCGTCGCCGTCTGCCCCAAGCACATTCCCCTGACGCGCTCGATCGCCCGCGCCGGGCGGGCGGCGACGGTGTGGGCCCTGAAGCGGCTCTTCGACCGCTGACCGCGCCCCCGGCGACCGTGGCGCGAAGCCCCACGGCCGCAAGGTGGGGGTGGAAACGCCTTTGTTTGCCCGGTCCGTCGGGCCGTGGTACCCTTCCCATACGAGGGGAAGCGGCTCCGTCGAGCCACGATCGCCCTCCGAGGAGCCCGCCCGCGGGGCCGTCGACGCGGCCCATGCCAGGCGTCCGGTCCGTTTCGGCGGTCATCAGGAAGGAACTCGAGTGGCTTTGGAATCCGGCCGCGGGCCCAGGGACGACCGGAGAAACCGGGACTGGTCCCCCGAGGAATGGGCCGCGGAGAGTTGCGGCAGCCCCGTCGTCGCGCGGAAGGACGGCACCAACCCCGTCGCCGACGCCCCCGCGCCGGTCGCCGGCGACTTCCACAAGCTCGGCCTCGCCCCGGCCACGCTCGCCGCCGTCGAGCGGGCCGGCTATTCCGTTCCCACGCCCGTCCAGGCGGGCTTCATCCCCCGCGCCCTCGCGGGGGGCGACGTCATGGGCCAGGCCCGCACGGGCACCGGCAAGACGGCCGCCTTCGTC
Source organism: uncultured Planctomycetaceae bacterium (assembly GCA_903885855.1). Lineage (GTDB taxonomy): Bacteria > Planctomycetota > Planctomycetia > Pirellulales > UBA1268 > QWOP01. The sequence continues at coordinate 2,192 of CAISKG010000385.1, read as the reverse complement.
CTGCCCATCCTCGAGCGCGTCTCGCAGCCCTCCGAGCGCGGTGGCGCGGGCCCGCGGGCGCTCGTGCTCGTGCCCACCCGTGAGCTCGCCGTGCAGGTGCGCGACGAGTTCGAGAAGCTGGCGCACGGCTCGCGGATCCACTGCGTCGCCGTCTACGGCGGCAAGCCGATCCGCGGGCAGATCGACAAGCTCGCCAAGCGCCCCGCCGTCGTCGTGGGCACCCCCGGCCGCGTGCTCGACCACATGAGCCGCGGCACGATCCAGTTCGGTGGCCTCGAGATCGTGACCCTCGACGAGGCCGATCGGATGCTCGACATCGGCTTCCGGCCCGACATCGAGAAGATCCTCCGGCGCTGCCCCGACAGCCGCCAGACGCTGCTCCTCTCCGCGACGGTGCCGCCGGCGGTGGCCAAGCTCGCCACGCGCTACATGCGCGATCCGGAGATCCTCGACTTCTCCACCGGCGAGATCGCCGTGGAGACGATCGAGCAGTTCTATTTCACCGTCGATCCCACCCGGAAGTTCGACCTCCTCGAGCGCCTCCTCGAGCGCGAGAATCCCCGCCAGGTGATCATCTTCTGCCGCACCAAGCGCGGCACGGACAAGGTCTTCGAGCGTCTCGCGCGCCGCCGCAGCCGCGCCGGCGGCGCGGAGGACGTGGCGTGCATCCACGGCGATCTCGCCCAGAACGTGCGCGACCGGGTGATGAAGCAGTTCCGTGAGGGGCAGGTGCGGATTCTGGTCGCGACCGACGTCGTGGGCCGCGGGATCGACGTCTCCACGCTCTCGCACATCGTCAATTACGACATCCCCGAGTTCTGCGACGACTACGTGCACCGTGTGGGGCGCACCGGACGCATGGGCCGCGAGGGGGTCGCCTACACCTTCGTCGCCCCCGACGAGGGGCAGCAACTGACCCGGATCGAGATGCGCATCGAGAAGCTCCTCAAGCGCGACGAGATCCCCGGCTTCGAGGCCTTCGAGCGCCGGGCCAAGGCCGCTCCGATCCAGCAGACCGGCCCGGGAGGGGCGTTCGTGACCTCCACGGGCGAACCCGCCCCCGAGCCGCCCCCCGCCGCCCCCCCGAAGCCCTCGAGTGCCTCGCTGTTGGGCAAGGGGCGCGGTCCCAAGCGCCACCGCCGCGCCCTCTGAGCCCCCGCGGGGGCGGTGCCACGGGGGCCCGATTCAAGGGGCGTTCGCACCGGGATCGAGCATGCCTCCCGCGGACGACACCGACGACGCAGACTCCCCGACGGCCGGCCCCTCCCCCAGGGCGCTGCGGCAGCGGCTCGAGAGCCTCGCCGACGCCGGCGTCGTCCATCTGCCCCGTCCCCGGCACGACGTCGCCCGCGGGCGGTCGGCTCCGGCGGAGGCGCGGCAGCGGACGCAGGCGGTGACACCGCCGGATCCGTCGCCCCCTCCCGTGGCACGGCCGCCGACGCCCCCGGTGGCCGCCCCGCCGGTGTCCCCGCCGACTCCGTCCGCCGACCGCTCGGCGGCGCTGTCGGTGATCCGCGGGGAGGTGGCTGCCTGCCGGGCCTGCGCGCATCTGGCGGCCGCCCGCACCAACACCGTCTTCGGGGTCGGCGATCCGGCGGCGCGGCTGTGCTTCATCGGCGAGGCGCCGGGCGCCGACGAGGATGCCTCGGGCATCCCGTTCGTCGGCCGGGCGGGGCAACTGCTCACGAAGATCATCGAGGCCTGCACGCTGTCGCGTGACAGCGTCTACATCCTCAACGTGCTCAAGTGCCGCCCACCGGACAATCGCCGGCCGGAGCCGGGCGAGGTGGCCGCCTGCCGCGGCTTCTTCGAGCGACAGCTCGACGTGATCCGGCCGGAGTTCATCTGCTGCCTGGGGGCGTCGGCGGCCCAGGCGCTCCTGTCCACCGACGAGACGATCGGGAAGCTCCGCGGCCGCTGGTTCGAGTACGGCTCCGCCGCCGTCATGTGCACCTACCATCCCTCCTACCTGCTGCGGAACCCGGCCGCCAAACGGGATGTCTGGGAGGACATGCAGCGGCTCATGGAGCGGATGGGGATCGAGCTTCCCCGGCCGGGCTGAAGGCCGGGGCCGCCGGCGCGGGGGCCCCGGGGCGGGGACGCCGACGGCGGGGGACGGGGCAAGGAACGCCGGATCCTCTCAAGATGCCGGTCGTGACGATCCGATGGACAGTGCCGGGTCTGCGGGGGGG
>CAISKG010000384.1 GCA_903885855.1 uncultured Planctomycetaceae bacterium | reverse complement strand
GCTTCTTCAATCGCGTGCAGGCGCCGCCGATCGTGGCGGTGAGCAAGCGGGCCTTCGGCTACGATCTCCGCGAGGCGCAGATCGGCGCGCGCTTCACGCGCGCCTACGAGCGGCTCAAGCGCGAGATCCTCGCCCCGCCCCCGGGAGCCCCCCGATGAGCCGCCCCGCCGGCCTGCCGTTCGTCCGCGACGAGCCGCTCCACGACGGCCGCCACCTCCGCTTCCTGCGCCGCGTCTACCGGGCGGAGGGGGGCGAGCACGCCTGGGAGATGGTGGTGCGCCGGGGCACCGCGGGAATCGTCGCCTGCCTGCCGGTGACGGCCGCGGGGGAGGCGGTGTTCCTCGCGCAGCAGCGCGTCCCGCACGGCCGGCCGGTGATCGAGATCGTCGCCGGCCTCGTCGAGCCGGGCGAGGGGATGGAGGAGGCGCTCGCACGCGAGCTGGCCGAGGAGGCCGGGCTCTCCGCCGCGCGCTTCCGCAAGGTGGCCGACTTCACCACCTCCGCCGGGCTCACCGACGAGGTCATCGCCACCTACGTCGCCGAGGGGTGTGTCGACGATCCCGACGCCCGGCACTCGGGCGAGGCGGCGGAGGTGATCGAGGTCTTCCGCGTGCCGCTCGGCGAGGCCTGGGCCTGGCTCGCCGCGAGGGCGGCGGAGGGGCTCGTCGATCCCAAGACCTTCGCCGTGCTCGGCCATGTGCTCGGCGTCGGCGCGACGGGGCGGTGACGGGAAGGGGTGGCACGGGGGGATGACGAGGAGGGGCGAGCCTGCGGCAGCGGGCTGCGGCCGAAGCACAGGGAGACGGAGTGATGCACGCGATCGGATGGCGGGGGCGCATGGGGCGGGCCGGACGGGCGCTGGTGATCGGGTCGGCGATCGCGCTGGCGGCGGCCGGCGCCGGGCGGGCCGGCGAGCCGATCCGGGTGATGAGCTGGAACATCCGCTACGGCACCGCCGCCGACGGCGACAACGCCTGGCCGCACCGGCGCGAGTGGCTCGCCGAGACGGTCACCCGCCACCAGCCGCATCTGCTCGGCACGCAGGAAACGCTCGCCTTCCAGCGCGACGAGCTCCTCGGGCTGCTGCACCGCTACGAGGCGGCCGGCGTGGGGCGCGACGACGGGCGCGAGCGGGGGGAGATGGCGGCGATCTTCTTCCGCAGCGACCGCTTCGAGAAGCTCGCCGGCGGCGACTTCTGGCTCTCGCCCACGCCCGGGGAGGTGGGGAGCCGCGGCTGGGACGCCGCCCTGCCGCGCATCGCCACCTGGGTGAAGCTCGCCGACAAGGCCGATCGCGACGCGGCGCCGGTCCTCTTCGTCAACACCCACTTCGACCACCGGGGCGCCGAGGCGCGGCGCGAGTCGGCGCGGCTGCTGCGGCGCTGGATCGGCGAGCAGGGGGCGGGATGCCGCGTGATCGTCACCGGCGACTTCAACGCCGGCGAGGGATCGGCGCCGTGGGAGGCGCTCTTCGCCATCGACGACGACGGCCCGTCGCCGCTGGTCGACGCCTTCCGCGTCGCCGTCCCCGAGCGCGGGGCGGCCGGACCGGAGGGGACGTTCACGGGCTTTCTGGCGGCGAACACCGACGGCGAGCGGATCGACTGGATCGGCTGCTCGCGCGGCTTCCGCGTGGTGGCCGCGGGCATCGACCGCACGCAGCGCGAGGGGCGCACCCCCTCCGACCACGCCGCGGTGACGGCCGAGGTGGAGTGAGCCGCGCCGCGGTCGGCGCGGGGGGCGGGCGCTCGCGCGGCGGGCGCCAGGGCGGTGGGCTGGTAGGCTTGGCGGCCAGAGTTTCCGGCGCCGGGCCGGGCTCCGTCGCCGGCGGGGCCGTTCCGGTGCGATCGCCACCTCCCGGGATCACCATGCCGACCCTCCGCCGCGCGAACCGCGCCTGGTTTCTCCCCGCCCTCGTCGTGACGGCGGCCGCCGCGCTCCCGGGCGCCGCAAGCCTCGGCGCCGCCGAGCCCGCCGCCGCCG
>CAISKG010000383.1 GCA_903885855.1 uncultured Planctomycetaceae bacterium | reverse complement strand
TGGGAGGAGCGGAGCATCGGCCAGCGCTATTACAAGATCGACCACCGCACCTACGCCCCAGGCACGCCGGTCCGAACGTTCACCCTCGAGGAGTTGCGGGCAGAGGGCGAATTGGTCGCTGACGTCGGCCGCCGTCTGGACGCGCCGGGCCGGTTCGTCCCCGGCACCGTCCATTCGCTCAACGACTCGATCCCGGCAGGGGGATGCCTGTCCCTCGATCTCCCAGCCGGTCCGGCCGCCGTTCACGCGCTTTCGCTCCGTCTCGACACCGGGGCGGCGGCCGCGCCGGAGCGTTCACTGAGGTCGGTGATCCTGGAGATGACCTGCGACGGGGAGCAGACGATCCGATGCCCGGCGAGCGATTTCTTCGGAACGGCGGTCGGCGTGAACGAATTGCGGAGTTTCTCTCGTGTGGTCACGCACGACGGCACGATGCGCTGTTCGTGGGTCATGCCCTACCGCGGGCGGGCCCGCATCGGGCTCCTGAACCTGGGCAAGGAAGCCGTCGGCGCCACGCTCCATGCCACCGTCGCGCCCTGGAACTGGGACGACCGCTCGATGCATTTCCACGCCGGCTGGCGACAGGAATCGGGGCTCGTGACGCCGCCGCCGCGGGATTGGAACCTCGTTCGTCTCGGAGGCCGGGGCGTGTACGTCGGCGATACGCTGGCGCTGTTCAACGCGCATGCCACCTGGTACGGCGAGGGGGACGAGAAGATCCGCGTCGACGGTGAAGCGTTGCCCTCGCACCTGGGGACCGGCACCGAGGACTACTACGGCTACTCCTACGCCCCGCAGGGGATCGTCCAGACCCCGTTCGGCGGTCAGGTGCGGATCGACGAGCCGATGACGCAGGGATGGAACGTCATGGGGCGCACGCGGCACCTCGATGCCATCCCGTTCCGGCAGTCACTCGACTTCGACTTCGAACTGATCTCCTGGAGACCGACCGAGCTGACCTACTCGGCCACCGCCGCCTGGTACGCCTTCCCGGGCGGCTCGACGGACTTTCCCGAGCTCTCCGCCGAGGCGGCCCGCCCGATCCCCACGCTGGACGATGCGCAGGCGGCCGCCCAGGCGAAGATCCGCCGCAAGCCTGGGGCGCTTGAGTGTGAACGTCTCGAGGTCGTCCGTGCCGCGGGCGATTTCCGGGTCTTCGCGCAGGACATGAGCTTCTATGCCGCCGATCGGTGGAGTGGAGGCGAACACCTCACCGTCATGGCACGCGGCCCGGGGGACTTCGTCGAAATCGCCCTCCCCGCCCCCGACGCGGCGCCCCGCCGGATTCTCCTCGACGTCACGAAGGCACCCGACTTCGGCACGCTCGCCTTCTCGGTCGATGGCGTGCCAAGCGTTGTGGCGTTCGATGCCTGGGGCCCGGCGGTCGAGCCGGGGGGCACGCTCGACCTGGGGACATTCACCCCGCGCGACGGCCGCTTCCTGCTCCGGGTCGAGGTTACCGGAGCGAACGAAAAGTCGGACGGAGCGCGGTTCTTCTTCGGCCTCGACTGCGTCGTCCTCGAACCGGCCCCCTGACTGGTTCGTCCGATCGCGCCCCGATCGCCACCCTTGCCCTGGGACGCAACCATGCCCAGCAATCTGCGGATTCCCGGTCTCCTCACGGCGGCGCTGCTCCTCCAGTCGGCTGTCAGGGCCGACGCGCCCCGGCCCGACATCGTCGTCGCCGACTTCGAAGGGGATTCCTACGGCGACTGGAAGGTCGAGGGGACGGCCTTCGGCACGGCGCCGGCGCGCGGGGCGCTGCCCGGCCAGATGGCCGTCGACGGCTTCCGCGGCCGCGGGCTGGTCAATTCCTTCGCCGGCGGCGACGCGAGCACCGGCACGCTCGAGTCGCCGCCGTTCACGATCGAGCGCGCGTTCGTGGCGTTTCTCATCGGCGGCGGCAACGATCCCGGCAGGCTCGCGCTGGAATTGCTCGTCGACGGGGTGCCGGTCCGTTCCGCCACCGGCTCCAACGACCGCCCCGGGGGGAGCGAGACGCTCCTGGGCGAATCGTGGGACGTGGCGGACCTGGC
>CAISKG010000382.1 GCA_903885855.1 uncultured Planctomycetaceae bacterium | reverse complement strand
GGCGAGATCCTCGCCACCCCGGACGTGGCGCGGATGGAGGCGGAGGTGTCCCGGCTCTCGCCCCGCGACGCCGGCTCATTCACCCGCTTCATGACGGCCGCGGCGGGCCCCGCCGTCTGGCTGGCGGCCGGTGGGCTGGCCCTGCTCGCCGCGCGCACATGCTCGCGCCGTGCGGTCCGAACGCTGCCGCGGGACGTGTTCGCCCTGCTCGGCGAGGCCCCGCTGGGGGGCACGCACGTGGCACGCGTCGTGCGCTTCGGCCCCAAGACGGTGCTCGTGGGCGTGAGCGGCTCGACCTGCACGACGCTCGCCGTGATCGAGGATGCCCACGTCACCGAAGCCCTCGCGGCCGCCTGCCGCGCTCCCGCCCCGGCGCCGACGGTGACCTTGGTCGATCAGCTCCGCACCGCCGTCGCGCGATCGCTCGCGCCGGCGCGGCGGGCGGAGGCCGTGCGATGAGCGCGCCTTCGGGATCGTCGTGCCGCCGTCCGGAGCGCCTGCGCAGCGCCGCTGTGGCCCTCGGCCTGGCCGCGGCGCTGGCGGCCGCGTCACGGGGAGCGCTGGCCGACGGCCCGGGTGACGACCTGCCCGCCCTCGTCGGCGCCGCGGCCGATGCGGCGCCCGTGCCGTCGTTGGCGCCGATCCCGGGCGAGGCCCCCCCTCGCGGCGGCCCGGTGGAGCGCGTGGCGGCACTGCCCGGATGGGATTCGCTCCAGACTCTGGCCGGGCGCGGATCGGCGGCACGGCCGGTGGACGGCGCGCTGTCGGCGGTGCTGGTGTTCGCCGTGGCGAGCGTCGCTCCCGCGATCCTCCTCATGACGACGTCGTTCGTGCGCATCTCGGTGGTGCTGTCGCTGCTGCGCCAGGGGCTCGGTGTGCCGGGCCTCCCGTCGAATCAGATCGTGACGTCGCTGGCGCTGTTCCTCTCGCTCCTGGTGATGTGGCCGGTGTGGGCGTCGGCGTACCGCGAGGGCGTGGTGCCGTTCCAGGAGGGGCGGCTCGGCGCCCAGGCGGCATTCGAACGGGGGTCGACGCCGGTGCGCCGCTGGATGGCGGGGCAGATCGAGCGCGCCGGCAACCGGCAGACCATGCTCATGTTCCTCGCCCGGCACCCGGTCGCGCCGCCGGAGGTCAAGAGCTATGACGACGTCCCGCTCGAGACCCTCCTCCCGGCGTTCCTCGTGAGCGAGCTCGAGACCGCCTTCTCGATGGGCGTCCGCCTGCTGCTGCCGTTCCTCGTCCTCGATCTCCTGGTGGCCGCGCTGCTGGCCTCGACCGGCCTGTCGACGGTGGCGCCGTCGACGGTGGCGCTGCCCCTGAAGCTGGTGGTGTTCGTGATGGCGGATGGATGGTCGATCGTCGTCCAATCGTTGCTCGACAGCCTGCACGCCGCCGGTTGACGCGCCGCGGCGGCCCCGCGCCAGGTGATCCGATGCCCGACACGACCCTCGTCGACGCCCTGCGGCACTGCCTCGTCGAGGCGATGGTGGCCGGTGCGCCGGTGCTCGTCGCGGCCTTCGCCGTGGGGATCGTCTCGGGGCTCCTCCAGGCGGCGACGGGCATCCACGAAGCGGCGGTGGGGCTCCTCCCGCGGCTGGTGGTCGTGGGGCTGGTGGTGCTGGTGACGCTGCCGTGGATGATCGAGCGCCTCGCCGGTCTGGTGCGGTCCGCCGTGGGGGGATCCTGACCGCCGTGGACGACACCGCCCTTCCGCTGTCGTGGCTCGCGGCGGGCGACGGGGCGCTCGCGTGGGTGGCCGCCTGCCTCGTGGCGCGCCTCGGCGCCACGGTGGAGATCGCGGCGCCGGCGATCCTGCCCACGATCACCCTCCGGTCGCGGGCCGCCGTGACGGCGCTGGTGACGCTGGCCGCGATGCCGGCGGCGCTGTCCGGCCCCGCCGCGGCGACCGTGCCCCCGGGCAGCGTCGTCGCCCTCGGGGCCATCGTCGCCGCCGAGCTCCTGATCGGCCTCGCGGGAGGGCTCGCGATCGCGGCGCTGGCCGGCGGCCTGGCATGGGCCGGCGAGATCCTCGGCGTGGCCTCCGGGCTCGCCTGGTCGGACGGCGACGGCGATGACGAGGCCGCCGGGGCGCCGCGGCTGGCGCGCTGGGTGGCGCTGGCGGCGTTCGTGGCCGCCGGCGGCATCGGTGGGGTGGTCGCCGCCGTCATCGACGGCACGCGTCTCGTCCCCCCGGGGAGCGCCGGTGCGACTCCCCCGGCGGCGCTGGTGGCGCTGGCCGTCGACGCGTCGTCCGCGGCGCTCTCGCTGGCGGTGGCCCTGGCGCTGCCGGTGCTCGCCGCGATCCTCGCCCTCCACCTCGCGGCGGCGATCGTGCTGCGCGTCGGGGAGTGTGAGGCCGGCCCCGGCCTCCTGCCGGCGGCGACGGCCCTGGCCGTGCTGGCGGCGCTCGTGCACGGGGC
>CAISKG010000381.1 GCA_903885855.1 uncultured Planctomycetaceae bacterium | reverse complement strand
GGAATCGTCGAGCGCCGCACCGCGGGCGAGGAAGCGCTCGGCCGAGGCGTCGGTGAGCCGCTCGAACGACTTCCGCGCCAGCACCTGCGCTTGGATCAGCTGGTCCCGGCCCGCCTCCAGGGCGACCGTGGCGGCCTGCAGGAGGCGCAGGTGGTAGACGGCCCCGCCGCCGAGGGCCAGCGCCGCCACGAACACCCCCGCCAGCAGCGTGGCGACCGCCGGCCGGCGGCGCGCCCATTTGAGGGTCCGCTCGACGGCAGACGCGGGGCGGGCGAGGATCGGCCGGTGTTCGAGGAAGCGCGTGAGATCCTCGCCGAGGGCGGCGGCGGATGGATAGCGGGCATCGGGGCGCCGCTCGAGGCACTTGGAGACGATCGTGTCGACATCCGCCGGCAGTCGGGGCAGGAGGGCCCCCAGCGGCGTGGCGTCGCCCGCGGCGGCCCGGTGGAGCGACGACGAGGCGTTGTCCGCGTCGTAGGGAGCCCTCCCCGACAGGAGCCAGTAGAGGATGCCGCCGAGGGCGTGGATGTCGGCCGCCGGCCCCACCGGGCCGAGCGTTGGATCGAGGCCGGTCTGCTCGGGCGCCATGAACGCCGGCGTCCCGATGGCGGTGCACTCGCGCGTCAGACTCGGGCCGGCCTCGTCGCCGGGGCGGGCGAGCCCGAAGTCGACGAGTTTGGGCACGGGCCGCCCGCGGTCGGCCGGCGGGGCGAGAAGGACGTTGGCGGGCTTGATGTCGCGGTGGACGATCCCGCCGGCGTGGAGGGCGGCCACACCCCGGGCCAGGTCGGCCACGATGGCGACGGCCTCGCCGACGGGCATGGCACGCGACGCCGTGAGCGTGTCGAGCGCAGGTCCGTCGATCCATTCCATCACGATCGCGGGCACGCCGGCGACGTCGGTGACGTAGAGGATCTGGACGATGTTCGGATGGACCACGCGCGTCAGCAGCGCGGCCTCGCGCTCGGCACGCAGGCGCCCTTCGTCCGTCAGCGCCACCCGGCCGGCGAGCACCTTGACGGCCACGGTACGCCCCAGCCGCGTCTCGCACGCCCGGTACACCACCCCCATCCCGCCGCGCCCCACCTCGTGCAACTCCGCGAGGCCGGGGATGGCGACGGGGGCCTCGGGGGCGGGATCGAGGGCGGCCAGGCTGCCCACGATCCTCATCGTCTCGGCCCCGGCACGGCGGCGGCCGCGGGCCACCAACCCCGCGAAACCCGACGGCCGCACGGGGTCGCCGGCCGCAGCGCGTTCGTCGGGGGCGGCGCTCATCGCGTCACGGGGCCATCGTCTCGAGTTCGGCCGCCTCGAGCCCGGCCTCCGCGCAGCGCCGCTTGAGCAGGCCGAGGATGACGCTCTTGGCACGGTAGGCGTTGCCCACCGTCATTCCCAACCGGCTGGCCACCTCCTCGGCGGGCACGCGCTCGATGGCCTGGAGGCGGAACGCCTGCCAGGTGCGCGGCTGCACCCGGACCTCGACCTCCTGCATCGCCGCCTCGAGCAATTCCAGGTCGAAGGTCTCCTCCACGTGCCGCACGAGATCCTCGCGGGCCGGGATGCTCGACAGCACGGCCTGCACCGCGTCGTCACCGGTGGCGAGGCGGTCCTCCCGGCGCGACCGGCTCCAATCGGACACCGCCGACAACACCATCCGCCGCAGGTAGCCGCGGAAGCGCTGCGCGGGGTCGTAGCGGAAGCTGGCGGCGATCCTCCAGAAGCGCACGAGCACGTTCTGCGCCACGTCGTGGGCGTCGGCATCCTGGAGCCCGTGGCGGCGGCACCACTGGACCACCGTCGTGCCGTAGGTCGCGACGAAGTCGCTCCACGCCGCCGCACTGCGGGGATCGTCGGCGATCCGCTCGAAGAGGCTGAGACGGGTGGTGCGTGGCGAGGCCATGCGTGCCATCGTGTCCGGGTGACCATGCCTGGCCCCCCGCGCGGCGACGGGCGGGATTGAAATCCATGGTAGCCGGTCCTGCACGCCCTGCCAGTGGCGGGTCTGCCCGGCCCGTCACGCGGCCAGCCGCATCCCCGACCAGACCGCCACCAGCCCCGCGAAATTCGAGACGACGACGTAGGCGACGGCCGCCCCGAGCCGCCCCTGCTGCATCAAGTCGACGGCCTGGAAGGCGTAGCTCGAGAAGGTCGTGAAGCCTCCGAGGAGGCCCACCAGAAGGAGCGTCTCGACGCCGGGCGGGAGCACGACGCGCGACCTGCCCGCCCCCACCAGCGCCCCGAAGACGAGCGCCCCGAGGACGTTGACGGCGAGCGTGCCCCAGGGAAAGCCCGTGCCGAAGAGCCGCCCGGCGAGGGCGGTGAGGAGGGCCCGCGCGACCGTCCCCGCGCCGCCGGCGACCGCCAGCAGGAGCCATTCGAGTCCCGCAGGGAGGGGGTTGGGAGCGGGCATGGAGGGCGCATGGCGGGCGAGGGGCGGGGGGCGGGGCCGATCGGCCACCGTGCCTTCCCACCGGGTGTCCCGGACCGCGGTACGATACCGCAGCGGCGCTTCCCCTGCCTCCCGACCGCTTCCCCTGCCTTCCGAGACGCGCTTCCCATGGCCCAGGTCCGCGTTGCCTGCACCGTGATCCGCAGCACGGCGATCCTCGTGGTCCTCGGCGTCTGCGCGGCGGTCGCGCCCGCCGACGACGGGGCCGTCCCCCTCGAACGCGCGCCCGTCGGGACGCCCTTCGTCTTCGAGGTGGTCGAGAGCATCGACGCCTCCTATCTCGGCGATACGCCGAGCCACGTCGGCCGCTCCGGAGGCCTGGAGCACCGCCCCAACGTCGCCCTCGGCGATCCCGTCTACCGCGTCACGGGGCGCGGCGAGGAGCGCCGCAGCGTGCGCGTGGGCAGGATCTCGCGCGTGGTGTGGGAGCGCGTCAGCGGCAGCCTCACCGTGGAGGTCGACCCCGACCCGCTGGTGAGGATCGCCGTGGGCGACGAGGTGTGGATCGATCTCAATCCAGCACCGGCGGACGCCCCCGCCGCCGGGAGCGCGCCCTGACGCGAGGCCGCGGCGGCGAACAGCCCGCCCGGCAGCCGCGTATCCATCTCCCAAACCCCACACGCCCCTTCCCCCGACCGACACCCGCTCCCCTCCCGACGGAGACCGCCCCCCCCGATGACCCCGGCCGCACTCCTCAAGCTCGCCAAGACCCACGGCACGCCGCTGTTCGTCGTCGACCACGCCGAGCTGCGCCGCAACTACGCCACCTTCCGCCGGCACTTCCCCCGCGTGCAGGTCTACTACGCCGTGAAGGTCAACAGCGACCCGGCCATCGTGCAGACCTTCTACGAGTGCGGCGGCAGCTTCGACGTCGCCAGCATGCAGGAGTTCC
>CAISKG010000380.1 GCA_903885855.1 uncultured Planctomycetaceae bacterium | reverse complement strand
TGCGAGGTGGTGGTGCCGGACGACCAGCTCTCGCTGGCGATCGGCCGCCGCGGCCAGAACGTCCGCCTGGCGAGCAAGCTGTGCGGCTGGGACATCGAGATCATGACCCGCGAGGAGCTCGATCAGCAGATCGAGCGGGCGGTGACCGGCTTCTCCACGATCCCGGGCCTCGACGAGTCGGTCGCCGAGCGGCTGGTGGGCGAGGGCTTCCTGTCCTACGACGACCTGTCGGTGATCGAGCCCGACGACTTGATGGAGATGGGGGGGCTGACCGCGGAGGCGGTCGACGCGATCGTCGCCGAGGCCGAGGAGCGGGCCGCCCAGGCCGAGGCCGCGGCGGCGGACGAACGTCGCAAGCAGCGCGAGCAGGAGCGGATCGACAAGGCCACGGCCGAGGCCGATGCCGCCGAGCGGGCGCTGGTCGCCGCACGGGAGGCCGCCTCCCAGGAGGGCGCCCCGGCCGTCGCGGACGGGGCGGCGGCCGCCGAGGAAGGGTCGGTTCCCGCCGCGGGCGACGCCGCTGCGGCGGAGGGTGATTCGGCGTGAGCGCGGGGCCGCGCCGGGGCGCATCGGCCCTCGGGCGGTGCCGAATCGGTGCGGGGCCGGTTTTGCAAGGGATGGTGTTGCGGGTAGGTTTTCGTGGACGGGATCGGGCGTCGGACGCGTCCGGTCCACAGGCGGCGGCGGGGTGGAGCGGGGGCCCTCGGCCGGCACGGCCGGGACGCCCGGACGCGAGTGATCTGCCGGGCTCGAGCCCGACGAGGGAAGCGTGGCTGTTCGTATCTACACACTCGCGAAGGAACTGAACCTCGACAGCAAGGAGCTGGTCGAGATCTGCACGCGCGCCGGAATCCAGGACAAGGGCTCGGCTCTCGCCAGCCTCAGCGACGAGGAAGTCGTCAAGCTGCGGGAGTTCATGGCGACGCGTTCGAAGCCCGCGGGGCCCGCGACCTCCGGGCCCCCTCCCGCGCGTCCGGCCGTTCCCGTGCGCCCCTCGGCCGGGGGCCGCCCGCCGGTCATCGGCCAGAAGCCCGCCGCGCCCGCGCCGCGGCCGACCTCCGCCGGGCCCGATGCCAAGCCGCCGGTGGTGATGCGGCCGCTCGGCGGTCCGCTGGGCTCCACGCGCCGCGGTGCCGAGCCTCCCGAACCCCCGCGCCCCGCCGAGCCGGCGCCCCAGGCGCCGATCGCGCCGCTCCCTCCCCCGACCCCCGCGCCGCGTGCGCCGGGCCCGCTGCGCCGCGAGGACTACATCGCCCCCGGTGGTGTCGCGGCCCGTGGCAAGCCTCCGGAGACCGGCGCGCCGAAGCCCGAGGGGCGTCCGCGACCGGGGGGCCTGCGTCCGGGGGGCGACGGTCCCAAGCCGGTGCCGCGCCCCGCGTTCAAACTCGCCCCGCTTCCCTCCGCCGGTCGCACGCCGCCGCCGCGCGTCTCCCAGGAACCGGCGGCCCAGAAGCCCGACGTCCGTCTCCCCCTCGACGCGATCCGCAGTGCCAAGGCGGGCGGCACCAAGCCGCTGGCCGACCACATGCGCAAGCAGGAGCAGCGCCTGGCCGCCGAGGGGCGGCCCCGTCCCGGTGCGCCCGCCGGCCCCGCGCGGCCCGGCGGCCGGACCACCGGGGCGCCGTTGCCGCCGCTGGATTCGACCGTGCGGCCGCGTCGCACGCCCGCCAAGGGGGGCGGCCCGGGGGATGATCTCCACGGCATGCGCGAGGCCCGTCAGCTCGGCCGGAAGCGCGCCGACGGGCGCGGCGTCGGGGATGACGACGAGTCCCGCGGCCGTCGTCGCCGGCCGTCGCGGTTGCGCAAGGGGGTCGTCTCCACCGCCGCGCCGCGCAAGACGAACGCGTCGATCCAGGTGCCCTGCACCGTCCGCGCGTTCTCCGAGGCGATCGGCCTCCCGGCCAGCGAGGTGCTCAAGAAGCTGCTCACCTTCGGGACGACGTCGGTGCCCGGCATGGCCACGATGCTCGACCGCGACACGGTGGAACTGCTGGCCGCGGAACTCGGCGTCCAGCTCGACCTGAAGACCGCCGAGGACCTCGAGCAGGAGTTGCTCGCCGGGTTCGACGCCGTCGACGAGGATCCGGGGCTGCGCGTGCCGCGGGCGCCGATCGTGACCTTCCTGGGCCACGTCGACCATGGCAAGACGTCGCTCCTCGACCGAATCCTGGGGATGAACGTCGCCGCGCGCGAGAGCGGCGGCATCACCCAGCACATCCGCGCCTACACCGTCAAGCGCAACGACCGTTCGATCACGTTCGTCGACACCCCCGGCCACGAGGCCTTCACGCAGATGCGGGCCCGCGGGGCCAACGTCACCGACTGTGCCGTGCTCATCATCGCCGCCGACGACGGCATCATGCCGCAGACCGAGGAGGCGATCAGCCACGCCAAGGCGGCCGGCGTCCCGATCGTCGTGTGCATCAACAAGATCGACCTCCACGGCGTCGACGTGCAGCGGATCTACCAGCAGCTCGCCGCGTCGGACCTGCTCCCCACGGAGTGGGGCGGCGAGACGGAGGTGGTGAAGACCAGCGCCCTGACCGGCGAGGGGGTGGATCACCTCCTCGACACGCTGCTCACGATCGCCGAACTGCACGACCTGCGTGCCAATCCCGACCGGTCGGCGGCCGGGGTGTGCCTCGACGCCTCGATCCACGAGGGGCGCGGCGTCTCGGCCTGCCTGCTGGTGCAGAAGGGCACGCTCCGCGTCGGCGACGCCGTCGTGTGCGGCGAGGCCAGCGGCACGGTGAAGGCCCTCCACGACACGCTGGGCAAGAAGAAGATGGCCTCGGCCGGCCCCGCGCAGCCGGTGCTCGTCAGCGGGCTCGACGTGGCCCCCGGGCCGGGCGACCGCTTCCAGGTGGTCGATTCCATCGCCATGGCCCGCGAGGTGGCGCTCAAGCGGTCCGACATCCGCCGTCACAGCAGCCTGTCGAGCGCCCCGGTGCACGTGACCCTCGAGAACTTCCTCGACCGCCTCGGCTCGCAGAAGACGCCGACGCTCAACCTCATCCTCCGGGCCGACGTCCGCGGCTCGATCGAGGCGATCCAGAAGGAGCTCACGAAGCTCGACCACCCGGAGGTCAAGATCCGGGTCCTCCAGGCCACCGTGGGCGGCGTGACGGAGGCCGACGTGCAGCTCGCCGACGCCTCCGACGCGATCATCATCGCGTTCAACGTCGTGCCCGACGAGCGTGCCCGTTCCCTGGCCGACGAGCTCGGCGTGCAGGTGCGCCGCTACGAGATCATCTACCAGGTCTCCGACGACCTGCGCAACGCCCTCGAGGGGATGCTCGCCCCGGAGAAGCGCGAGACGGAGCTGGGCCGGGCCGTCGTCCAGCGCACCTTCTCCATCAGCCGCATCGGCGTGATCGCCGGCTGCCGCGTGATCTCGGGCATCATCGCCCGCAACGGTCGGATCCGCGTGATCCGCGACAACCGGATCCTCGGCGACTACGGGCTGGAGTCGCTCAAGCGGGAGAAGGACGACGCCCGCGAGGTGCGTGACGGCCTCGAGTGCGGCATCAAGCTCGCCAACTTCAACGACGTCAAGGAGGGCGACGTCCTCGAGTGCTACCGGATCGAGGAAGTCGCGCGGACGCTGTCGTGACCACCCGACGTCAACTCAAGGCCGCCGAAGCCGTGAGGGAGGTGGTGAGCATGGCCATCCTGGTCGAGGTCCGCGACCCGCGCGTGCGCGACGTCACCGTGACCGGCGTGCAGATGGACGCCGACATGCGCGGGGCGCTGGTGCGGGTCTCGGTGATGGGTGACGAAACCCGCGAGCGTCTGGCACTGCGGGGCCTCGCCAACGCCGCCGGATTCCTCCAGTCGCGGATCGCCGACCGCATCGAGACCCGTTACACGCCCCGCCTCCGCTTCGAGATCGACCACGGGGTGAAGAAATCGATCGAACTCGCCCGGGTGCTCCACGAGGTTCTGCCCGCCTCGGGGGCCGATGGGTCGCCGCAGCCGGGGGCCGTTCCCCCGCCAGCCTCCGCGGACCGCTCCGACGGTGACGTTTCCCAGGAAGACGCATGAGCGCGCAGAACCGCCAGCAGCCCAATCGCCAGCAGCTCGTCGCCAAGCTCCACAAGGCGCTGCGCGCGACCTACAAACCGGTCGAGGTGGATGCCAAGCGCCCCCTCCTCGAGCAGGTGCTCTACGCCTGCTGCCTGGAGAACGCCCCCTACGACCTGGCGGCGAAGTCGTTCCGCCGGCTCGGCGAGGCCTATTTCGACTTGAACGAGGTGCGGGTGACGACGGTCGCCGAGCTCGCGGAGGTGCTCCACGACCTGCCCGATCCGGCCCGCGCCGCCCTGGCGCTGCGGCGCGTGCTCCAGGGGGTGTTCGAGTCGACCTACAGCTTCTCGCTCGACAACGCCAAGAAGCACTCCATCGCCCACGGCATCAAGACGCTCGAGGGGATCCACGGCATCCCGCCGTTCGTGGTGGCGTTCATCGGCTCCACGGCGCTGGGGGGGCACTTCATCCCCCTCGATCTGGGCGCGATGCAGGGGCTGTTCCTCACCGGCATCATCTCGCAGGAGGACTACGACGCCGGCCGCTCGCCGGGGCTCGAGCGTTTCGTCCCCAAGAAGGCGGGATTGGAGTTCGGGTCGCTGCTGCACCAGTTCGGCGTCGACGTGCTCGGCAATCTCCACGGCGGCACGGTGCGCAAGGTGCTCCAGGGGGTGAATCCCGACGCCAAGCGGCTCCCCAAGCGCGGCGAGCCGATGCCCCTCCCCGTGCCCCCTCCCCCGCCGACCGGCAAGGAGGCGCTCAAGGCGGCCGAGGCGGCCCGAACGGCTGCGGAGGAGCACCGCCCGGCGGGGCCCCAGGCCGCCGCCCGGCCCGCCGGCAAGACGCCGCTGCCGCCCCCGGGCTCGGGTCCCAAGCGGGCCCCGGACGGCACCCCGGTGCCCGGATCGAAGCCCGGTCCGAAGCCGTTCGTGGTCAAGCCCAACGTCGGTCGGCCGATCACCATCAAGCCCGAGATGGCGCTGCCGGCGCCCGAGCCGCCGCCGGCCCGCGGCGGCGAGGCGGCGAAGAAGCCGGCCGACAAGCCCGCCGCGAAGACCCCCGTCGCCAAGCAGCCGGAGCGCCCTGCCGCGAAGGCGCCCCCCAAGCCGGCGCGCGACGCGGCCGCCCCGGCGAAGACGGCCGGAGCGAAGCCCCCCGCCAAGCCGGCGGCGGCGGGCAAGGCGGCCCCCAAGCCCAAGGGATCGAAGCCCGCGGCCGGCAAGCCCGCGCCGGCGGGGCGGCACGCCGACAGCCTCTCGCGTCGCAAGCCCCGCTGACGGGATCCGCACGGCGCCGCATCCCCCCTTCCCCCGCCCGACACCCCCGGATTCTTCGGAGCATCGCGTGGCCGGCCATTCCCATTGGGCGAACATCGCCCGCAAGAAGTCGCTCATCGACGCCAAGCGCGGCAAGCTGTGGAGCAAGCTCGCCAAGGCGATCATCGTGGCCGCCAAGCACGGCGGGGCCGATCCGGACGCCAATCTGCGCCTGCGCTACGCGATCGACGCGGCCAAGGCCGTGAGCATGCCCAAGGACAACATCCAGCGGGCGATCCGCACCGGCACGGGCGAGCTCAAGGGGGGGGATCTGGAGGAATCGCTCTACGAGGGCTACGCCGCCGGCGGCGTGGCGGTGCTCTGCGAGATCCTCACCGACAACAAGAACCGCACCGCTCCCGAGATCCGCAAGATCTTCGAGATGAACGGCGGCAAGCTGGGGGCCACCGGCTGCGTCGCCTACCTCTTCCAGCGCAAGGGCGCGGTGCGCCTCCCGCAGTCGGCCGCGACGGAGGACCGCCTCATGGAGCTGGCGATCGAGGCCGGGGCCGACGACGTCAAGCCGTCCGGGGACCGCTGGGAGGTGATCTGCGAACCCGCCGTGATGGCCGACGTGGTCGCGGCGCTCGAGCGGGGGGGGATCACGCCGGAGTCGAAGGAGATCGTCCGCATCCCCACCAACTCCGTCGACGTCGACGACGTGGACACCGCCCGGCGGGTGCTGGCCCTCATGGAGCGGCTCGACGACCACGACGACGTGCAGAGCGTCGCGGCGAACTTCAGCATCCCCGACGAGGCGCTCGCCCAGCTGGGGTGAGTGACGGCGCCCGAGGCGCCCTCATCGCCCCGCCGCCGGGGCCGTCAGCGCCGCCGCGGCGGCCGCAGCCGCCCCCTCCTCCTCGCCGTGCTCGACCTGGGGCCAGTAGGAGTCGAAGTCGAACTGCGGGCTGTTGTCGAGGTCGTGGCATTCCAGGCAGTTGCTCACGGCGCGTTGCTTCCCCTCGGGCGTGTCGAGCGAAAGCCGCAGCTCGAGGCGCAGCCGGTCGCGCTCCGCCGCGGCGACGCGCGGCTCGCCGCGTTCGGCGGCGGCATGGGCGGCCGCGGGGCCGTGGCAGTTCTCGCATCCCTGCTGGGCCAGGTGCGGCGTCTTGTCCATGCCCATGAAGCCGTCGGCGTAGGGATGGAACTTCTGCGGCGCCCATCCCACGACGTGGCAGGAGAGGCACTCCGGGTCGCCGTCGCGACGGGGGGACTGGGTCTCGAGCGTGGTCAGGGCGTGCGCGTGTCCGCTCGACTCCCACACCTCGAACGCGCCGCGGTGGCAGTCGGCGCAGGCGGCGCTGCCGGCGAACCGGCGCCCGGAGGGATGGCGGGGCTTGAACAGCCCGAGCCCGTCGAGCCCGAGCGTCTCGAGCTGCGCCTGGTACTCGCCCAGAAGTCGGATCATGTCGTCGGCCTCGCCCCACCGGGCGTCGAGCGGGACGCGCTGCCAGCGTGGCGCCGCGTCGTCGTAGATGCCCGCCACCATGGCGAACATCCCCTTGTGGCCGAGCTCGAGGAGGTGGCGCATCCGCCCCGGCGTTCCCCCCTCCAGCCGAGGCGGGAGCCGTTCGGCGCTGGCGGGCGGCTCCTCGGCACCGCCGGCGGTGACCACGAAGTCGAACTGCGGATACCGCGCGGCGAGCTGCTTGGTCTCCTCCGGCGGCGCGAAGCAGAGCAGGATCTGGTGGTCGCATCCCGCCTTCTCCAATTCCGCGGCCACGCCGCCGAGGGCCTCGGCGGCCGGCTCGGTGGCCACCAGGTCGTTGCGGACCGCCGCCAGTTCGGCGTCGCCGAGGACGGCAGTGACGCCGATCCGCAGCCCACCCGCCTCGATGACGCGGAAACGCGGCGTGATGCCGGTGTCGAAGCCGAGGAGGCCCACGTTCGCGCACAGGAAGGGGGTCTGTTCGTCGCCGACCGCCGACACCGCCGCCACCACCTCCTCGGCCGGCAGGCGCAGGTCCTTGGGGCCGAACCCCACCGCCGCGTACCGCATCGCCTTGAGGCCGTCGACGATCGATCGGAACTTGATCTCCGTCTGCCGGCCGAAACGGCTCACCTGGTCGCCGAGGTCGACCGACACGACCGGCCAGCCCGCCTTCTCGAGGGCGCCGAGGAAGTTGCGGCGCCGGCTCAATCCCCCCTTCTGGTTCTCCTTGCCGGTGCAGCCGCACGGCTCGATGTAGCCGTCGAGCTCGCCGGTGAAGACGATCGCCAGCCGGGGCCGCGGCCATTCGCGGAACACCTCACCGTTGCGCCCCTGGAAGGTGGCGACCATGTCGTCGGTCACCCCGGCGCCGCGGTCGGGAGACGGGGCGTCGGCGGCCACCTCCGCCGCGCCGGTCGGCCGGGGCGGGAGCGCCTGCAGGAGCGTCGCGGCGACCAGGATCGTCGGCGCGCACAGGGCGGCGACGACGGCGCCGGGCGCGGGGAACGGGCGGGGACGCGACGGGACGCAAGGGGAGGGCATGACGCTGTTCCGATCGGGGGGGGCGTCTGGCCGCCGCCGGTCCGCGGCACTCACGGACCGATGGCGACGCTCACGGGGATGGTCATGGACGGCGACTCGGGGTGCCCCGTCTCCAGTTCGATCTTTCCGGCCGGGGCCTGGCTCGACCCGAGGTGGTTCACCTGCGGACTGCCGGCGGGGATGGCGATGGTGAGCGGGATCCGCACCACACCGCTGGAACCCACCGGCACCCCCTCCCCCACCTCCACCGTCAGGGACTCGGGCACGACACCGCGGATCACCGGTTTGACGGCCTCCCGATGGGGGCCCTTGGCGGTGATGAAAAGCTGGGTGCGCATGCCGGTCCGGGCGGAGACGGTGCCGAGTTTGAGGATCTGCCGGGAGGAATCCCATCCCGGGCCCACCAAGGCAAGGTCACCCGCCACGGTTCCGTCGAGGGTCAATTCGGCCGTCACCTCCTCGGGCAGAAGGAGGTCGACACGAATCGTCTTGTGCAGCGGTCCGAGCGGCACCCCCGGCAGGACCTCGACGTCGAGCCGCACCCCGCCCGTGGCCCCGCGCTCCATCCGCACCTCGTGTGGCTCCAGCGGCCGCGTGGAAAGGGAGAGAACCTGCGGGGATTCGGCATCCTCCACGCGCACGGCGGCCACCTGCGGCGCGGTCGGGGAGTAGGTGAAGATCATCGCCGACGTCTTCGCCCCCCCCTGGCTCGAGACCGACGTGAGCACCATCGACTTCGGCTCCGCCTTCCAGACCGGCACGACGAAGCCCTCGACGACGAACACGATCTCCGGCCGCCGCGGGTCGTTGGTGAACACGGTGGCCTGCTGCCGGAACGGCCCGCCGCTCTTGCCGCGCCACTTGAGACGCAGGCGGGCCGCCCCGCCCGGCTCGACCTCCTTCTCGCCGCCCGCGTCGCCCCCGTCGGCGTTCTCGAAGTCGCTCACCGTGCAGGAGCAGGAGGTGGCACCGCGCGTGATCTTGAGGGGCGCGTCGCCCGAGTTGCGGATCACGAACTCGTGCGTGCGCTCCGCACCCTCGGGCATGGTGCCGAAGGCGTACTGCGTCGACTCGGCGTCCACCCGCGGAACCGAAACCCCTTCCTTCACCTCGAAGCCGGCCGGATCGAATTCGCCGAGCCGCCAGGGATGGAATGCGGCCCACAGCGTGGGCGCCGCCGCCCCCAACAGGCCTCCCACCATCGCCGCGGCCGTCGCCACCGACCGCCCGCCCGGAGCGCGCACTGCCATGGTCCACGCCGCCGGCAGGCGGCCTCCCCGGGGCGCCCACGGCGGGCCGCGAAGGCGGCGGCCGTGCCCCGGGCCAATTGTAAACGCCGCCGGCGCCGCGGCGCCCTCCCGGCGGGCGGGGCCCTCAGTAGGAGCGGGCCAGCACGCTCCGCCGCGGCACCGGCTGGCCGGTCACCACGCACCGGCCCGGCTCGTCGCCGCCCTCCATGGGAACGCAGCGGACCGTGACCTTGAGCGGATCGAGGGCCGCCGCCACGGCGGGATCGTCGGCCACGTGGACGTGGGCGAATCCACCGTCGCCGATCTCGCTTCCCCCGTCGCCGGCGAAGTATCCGCGCACCGCCTCGAGGCTGTCGAGGGGGGCGCTGCGCCGGTCGCGGAACTCGCGCGCCCGGCCGAACAGGCCGCGCTCGATCTCCGCGAGGAGCCCGGGGACGGCGGCGGCGAATCCGGCGATCGGCAGCCCGGACCGCTCCTTGGGCGGCCGGTCGCGCCGTGTGACGCTCACCGTGCCGGCGGCCAGGTCGCGCGGCCCGATCTCCACGCGGAGGGGCACCCCCTGCTTGACGTGCTGCCAGGTCTTCTCGCCGCCGCGCATGTCGCGGGCGTCGATGCGCACGCGCACCGGCTCGTCGGCGAAGGAGGTCGCACGCAGCTCCTCCTCGAGCCGCCGGCAGGCGGCGAGGACCTGCTCGCGCTCCTCCGGGGTGCGGTGGATCGGGAGCAGCACCACCTGCGCCGGCGCGATCCGCGGCGGGAGGACGAGGCCGTCGTCGTCGGAGTGGGTCATGATCACCGCGCCGACGAGGCGAGTGGACACGCCCCAGGACGTCGTCCAGCAGAACTCCTCCGCGCCCGAGGGGCCGGCGAAGCGGATGCCCTGGGCACGGGCGAAGTTCTGGCCGAGGAAGTGCGACGTCCCCGCCTGCAGCGCCTTGCCATCCTGCATCATGGCCTCGATGGAGTAGGTCTCCACCGCGCCGGGGAAGCGCTCGGCGGCGGGCTTCGGCCCGCGGATCACCGGAATCGCCAGATCACGTTCGGCGAACGTGGCGTAGACGTCGAGCATCCGCAGCGTCTCCTCGACCGCCTCCTCGCGGGTGGCGTGGGCGGTGTGGCCCTCCTGCCAGAGGAACTCGGCGGTGCGCAGGAAGACGCGCGGCCGCATCTCCCAGCGCACGACGTTGGCCCACTGGTTCACCAACAGCGGCAGGTCGCGCCACGACTGCACCCAGCGCGAGAACATCTCGCCGATGATCGTCTCGCTCGTCGGCCGCACGACCAGCGGCTCCTCGAGCTTGCCGGTGGGCACGAGCTTGCCCTCGGGGGAGAGTTCGAGGCGGTGGTGGGTGACGACCGCGCATTCCTTCGCGAATCCCTCGACGTGCTTGGCCTCCTTCTCGAGGTACGACAGCGGGATGAAGAGGGGGAAATAGGCGTTCTGGTGCCCCGTCGCCTTGAACATCCGGTCGAGGATCGCCTGCATGCGCTCCCAGATGGCGTACCCGTGCGGCTTGATCACCATGCACCCGCGCACCGGCGACGGTTCGGCCAGATCGGCGGCGCGGACGACCTGCTGGTACCACTCCGGGTAGTCCTCGGCGCGGGTCGGCGAGATCGCATGGTCGGGCATGACTGACTCCGGAACGGGGACGGGGAAGGGCGACGGGACGCGGGGCCCGGCGGCGCGTGCCGCCGGTGGGGAGCGACGCGGCGGGATTGTAGTCGTTGCCGGCGGAATCCGCGGAGCCCGGCGGGGGCCGCCGGGCCGCCGTTGGTAGACTCCCGGGCATTCGGGGGCATCTCCCCTCCCCTGCCCCCTCGCCCCCCACGCGTTCCTCCGGACTCCGCATGTCGCCCGCCGATCCTCCCTCGCGCCCGGGCCGGCCCTCGTCGCGGCGCCGCGTCACCGAGCTCGCCCCGCAGGGGGCCGTCGATCAGGTGTTCCTCGCCACGCACAAGCAGCTCCGCCCCAACCGCAACGGCCAGCTCTATCTGCAGGTCGAACTGGCGGACCGGAGCGGGTCGATCACGGGGCGGATGTGGAACGCCTCCGACGAGGAGTTCAGCGCCTTCGACGACGGCGACTACGTGCGCGTCGAGGGGATGACCCAGCTCTACTCGGGCAACCTTCAGATCATCATCCAGGCGATCGGCCGGGTGGATCCGCGCGGGCTCGACGAGGCCGAGTTCCAGGTGCTCTCGGCCGCCGAGCTGCAGCGGCTGCGCGGCGAACTGGCCGCGTTGCTCGCGTCGCTGCGGCCGGGGCAGCTGCGCGAGCTGTGCGACGAGACGCTCGCCGACGGGCCGCTCATGGCGGCCTTCTGCCGCAGCCCCGCCGGGGTCAAGCACCACCACGCCCACGCCGGCGGGCTCCTCGAGCACGTCGTCAACCTCCTGCGCCTCGCCGACCGGGTGGCCCCGCTCTATCCGGCCGTCGACCGCGATCTGCTGCTGGTGGGCGTGCTGTTCCACGATCTCGGCAAGACGCTCGAATTGGAGAGCGAGCGCGGATTCTCCTACACCGACGCCGGCCAGCTCCTCGGCCACGTGCTCCTCGGCCTCGAGCAGCTCGACGCCAAGATCCGCCACGTCGAGGAGCGGACGGGCCGGCCGTTCGACGCCGAGACGGCCATCCGCCTCAAGCACATGGTGGCGAGCCACCACGGCCAGTACGAGTACGGCGCGCCGAAGCTGCCCATGACCCTCGAGGCGCTCCTCCTCCACCATCTCGACCACATGGACGCGCGGATGGCCGGCGTCGCCCAGCTGCTCCAGAACGAGGCGGCCATGGACGGCGGTTGGACGCAGTACCAGCAGTCGCTCGGCCGGAAGTTCTTCCGCGGCCGATCCTGACGGGGGAATCCATGCCGCGCGACGACGAGCGGAGGGGCCGGCGGGGCGACGGGAGCGCCGGGGGCAGGCCATCCCCCCGGCCCGGCGAGGTGACCGGCGTCTTCCGTCGCGCGGCGGGGGGCTACGGTTTCGTGCGCCCTGCCGAGGCCGCGGCCCGGGCCTCGCGCGACGCCGATGTCCACATCGCCGCCAAGGATTGCCTCGACGCCGCCGACGGCGACACGGTGCGCGTGCGGCTCGCGCGGCACGCCGACGTGCGCCGCCCCGGGCCGTCGGGCACGATCGTCGAGGTGATCGCGCGCCGTACCACGCGCTTCGTGGGGAGCTTCTTCGTGGCGGCGGGGTCGGGGTGGGTGCAGATCGACGGCACCGCCTTCCCCCGTCCGATCGCGGTCGGCGATCCCGGCGCCAAGGCGGTGGCGGTGGACGACAAGGTCGTGGTCGAGGTGGTGCGTTTCCCGACGGCGCTGCGCGACGGGGAGGGGGTGGTGGTCGAGGTCCTCGGCCGCGGCGGGGATCCCGGCGTCGACACGCTCTCGATCATCCACGAGTTCGGCCTGCCGGGCCCCTTCCCCGAGCCGGTGCTGCGCTGTGCCCGGGAGCAGGCGGAACGCTTCGACGGCACCGTGCCCGCCGACCGCCGCGACCTCTCCGCCAGGACCGTCGTCACGATCGACCCGGTCGACGCCCGCGACTTCGACGACGCGATCTCGCTGGAGCGTCTGGAGCGCGACCACTGGCTGCTCGGCGTCCACATCGCCGACGTCTCGTGGTTCGTGCCCGCCGGATCGCCGCTCGACCAGGAGGCGCTGGCGCGGGGCACGAGCGTGTACCTGCCCGACCGCGTCATCCCCATGCTCCCGGAGATCGTCTCCAACAACCTCGCCAGTCTCCAACCCGGCAAGACGCGCTACACGCGCACCTGCTGGATCGAGTTCACCCCCGACGGGATCCCGGTCCACGCCGAGGTGGAGCGGTCGGCGATCCGCTCGGCGCGGCGCTTCACCTACGAGGAGGTCGATCTCTTCCTGGCCGATCCCGACACGCGGAGCCTGGAGATGACCGACGCGGTCCGGGCCCTCCTCGGCCGGATGCGCGACCTGGCCCGCATCCTGCGGCGCCGGCGTCTGGCCCGCGGCAGCCTGGAGCTGGAGATGCCGGAGGTGAAGGTCGATCTCGACCGCGACGGCCGCGTCTCGGGGGCCCACGTCGTGGCCCACACCGAAAGCCACCGGATCATCGAGGAGTTCATGCTCGCCGCCAACGAGGCGGTGGCCGCGCGGCTGGCCGGGGCGGGGGCGGGATTCCTGCGGCGCGTCCACGCGCCCCCCGATCCACGCCGGCTCCGCCAGCTCACCGAGTTCGTCTCGGAACTCGGCTTCGAGGTCGATTCGCTCGAGAGCCGCTTCGAGCTGCAGCGTCTCCTCGGCCTGGCACGCGGCCGGGGCGAGGAGCACGCCGTCCATTTCGCGGTGCTGCGCAGCCTCGCCCGGGCGGTCTACGGTCCGCAGCCGGAGGGGCACTACGCCCTGGCGAGCGACTGCTACTGCCATTTCACCTCGCCGATCCGTCGCTATCCCGACCTCGTCGTCCACCGGGCCCTCGACCTGCTCGCACGCGGCCGGCGGGCCCCGGAGGAGGGGCTCGTCGACCTCGGGATCCACTGCTCGCAGCTGGAACGCCGAGCCGAGGCGGCCGAGCGGGAGCTGGTGAAGCTCAAGATCCTCCATCACCTGGCGTCGCGGATCGGCACCGAAATGGATGCCGTGGTGACCGGCGTGGAGGCGTTCGGGATCTTCGTCCAGGGGATCGCCCTCCCCGCCGAGGGGCTGGTGGCGCTCGACGACCTTCCGGCCGACACCTACCGCTTCGACCGGGCCAGCCACTCCCTCGCCGGGAGGCGGCCCGGCCGCGGCTGGCGCCTCGGCGACCGGGTGCGCGTGGCGGTGAAGAAGGTCGATCTCGACCGCCGCACGCTCGAATACCGCCTCGTCGACGCCGCCGGGGCGGGGCCGCGTGGTGCCCGCCGGTCCGCGCGGCCGAAGCCGCATCGCCGGGGCCGGGCGGGCGGCGCGCGCGCCGGGGGGAAGCCTCCCCGCGCGGCGCGGAAGCAGGGGCGCCGTGGCCGGTAGCGATCGGGCCGGCGCATGGCGTCGCCGTGGTCGCCGACGCGTCGCCGGCGCTACAATCCCGCCCGGCGGGCCGCGTGCCGGCCGGCGCGTCCCCCTTCCCGGAGCCTCCGCGTGACCCACCCTGCCCTGCTCGAGACGCCCCTGGCCCCCTGGCACGTCGCCCACGGCGGGCGGATGGTCGACTTCGCCGGCTGGAACATGCCGGTGCAGTACGCGTCGATCGTCGACGAACACCTCGCGACGCGCTCGGCGGCGGGATTGTTCGATGTCTCGCACATGGGGCGGCTGTCGGTCACCGGTCCCGGCGCGCTCGACTGGCTCGAGTCGCTGCTCACCCGCCGCGTGGCGGGCATCCGCCCCGGTCAGTTCCGCTACACGCTCGTCACGGCCGACGCGCCGCAGCCGCTGGCGATCCTCGACGACGCCCTCGTGAGCCGCGACGACGACGCTCCCGACGGCACGCCACGGATGGGGCTGGTGGTGAACGCCAGCAACCGCGCCCGCGTGGTCGAATGGCTGCGCTCGAGGCTCCCGGGGGCGGGGGTGGCGCTCGTCGACCGGACCGCCGAGACCGCCATGATCGCCGTGCAGGGGCCGGCGGCGATCGACGTGGTGGCGGGGCTCTGTCCCCCCGACGACGGCGCACGGATCCGGGCCCTGGGCAACTACCGCGGCACGGGGGCCGTCGTCGCGGGCGTGGGGGCCGCGGTCAGCCGGACCGGCTACACCGGGGAGGATGGCGTGGAGGTGACCGTGCCGGCCGCCGACGCCGTGGCGGTGTGGGAGGCGATCCTGGCCGCGGCCGCGCCGCGCGGCGGGCGCGCCTGCGGCCTCGGCGCCCGCGACACCCTCCGCCTCGAAGCGGGCATGCCGCTGTATGGCCACGAGCTGCGGGCCGACAGCGATCCCTTCGCCATCGGCCTGGGGCTGGCGGTGCATCTCGAGGGGCGTGCCTTCCCCGGCAGCCCGATGCTCGCCGCCATGGCCGCCGGCACGCCGGCGCGGGTCCGCGTGGGCCTCGATCTGGCGTCGCGCCGCAGCGCGCGCGAGGGGCACGCCGTGCTCGACCCGTCGGCCGGCGGGCGCGAGGTGGGCGTGGTGACCAGCGGTAGTTTCGCCCCCACGCTCGGCCGGGCGGTGGCGATGGCGCTGGTGGAGCCCGGGGTCGCCGCCGAGGGAACGCCCCTGGAGATCGCGATCCGCGACGCCCGCCAGACGGCCCGCGTCGTGCCGCTGCCCTTCTACCGCCGGCCTGGACGGACCTCGTGACCACGCCGCGCCCGCGGGGCGGCGCGCGGGGGGTGTGCCGCCGGAGGCGCCGGCCGATATCCTGGGAGCCGGCCCGGCGGGGACGCTCCCGCGCCCGGCCTTCCTTTTCCCGTCCCGGAGTCGGCGATGGCAGGTGACCTGCGGTTCGCGAAGTCGCACGAATGGATCCGCGCGGAGCACGGCGGCGTGGCCACCGTCGGCATCTCCGCCTACGCCGTCGAGGCGCTCACCGATCTGGTCTTCATGCAGTTGCCCACGGTGGGCCGCCGGGTGAAGGCGGGGGAGTCGATCGGCGAGATCGAGAGCGTGAAGGCGGTGAGCGACATCTACGCCCCGGTTTCGGGCGAGATCGTCGAGGTCAACGCCTCCCTTCCCGAACGCCTCGAGACGCTCGGACGCGATCCCTTCGGCGACGGGTGGCTCGTCCGCATCCGCCCCGACGATCCGGCGGAGATGGCCGGGCTGCTCGACCAGGCGGCCTACGACGCGCTCGTGGGCGGTCAGCGGCACTGATCCGGCAACGCCCTCCCCAAGGCCTCCGCCGGCACCAGGCATGTCGACCACCCCAGCGCCCCTCTCGGTGTGGTGGGACGCGCCCGCCGACGGCCCCACCAACATGGCGCTCGACGAGGCGCTGGCCGACGAGGCCTGCCGCCGTGGGGCCGTGCTGGTGCGCGTCTCCACGTGGGCCCGGCCCGAGGTGTCGCTCGGGGCGTTTCAGCGGTTCGCCGACGCCCGGGCCTGCGCGGCCTTGAGCGGCCTGCCGATCTCGCGGCGCCCCAGCGGCGGCGGTGCGATCGTCCACGGGAGCGACGTGACGCTGGCGATCGCGGTGCCGCGCGGCCACGGGCTCGCCGCGTCGGCGCAAGCGCTCTACGACACGGCCCATCGGGCGATGGTCGAGGCCCTGGCCGGGCGGGGCGTGCCGGCGCGCCAGTGGAGCGGCACGGGACCGGGTGCCGATCCACCCGACGGGCCGCTGCTGTGCTTCGACCGGCGCTCGACGGGCGACGTGGTCGTGGACGCCGCCGCGCCGGGGCGGCGCGATCACAAGATCCTCGGCAGTGCCCAGCGCCGCCTGCGCGGGGCGGTGCTCCAGCACGGCAGCCTCCTGCTGGAGTCCAACGGCGGCGTCGGCCCGGCGGCCCGGCACGAAGGCCTGGCCGACCTCTTTCCGTCGGCCGGTCCGTGGGCCCTGACCGCCGGCCGGGGGCTGCTCCAGGAATGGCTGGACCGGTTGGCGACCTCCCTGGGAGGGGGGGTCGTCGAGGAGCCGGGAAGCTTCCGTCCGACGGATGCGGCCGCCCTCGAGGAGACGCTCACACGCTACCGGGGCGGTGCGTGGATCGAGCGCCGCTGAGGTGGATGGCGCTTCGGTGCGACGTGCGCCGGCGGTTCGATCCAGGGCGGCCCTCCAGGCCTCGAGCCCCGGCGTGTCGTCGGCCGGCTCCCTCGAATCGAGGGTCGGATCAGCGGCCGGCTGAAAAAACCGGGAAGTCTGGCCCCGATCGGCTGAAGGTTGTTATCCTTTGATGAGGAGGGTGCCGGACGCCGACCGGAGGGGGTGGCGGCCGCGGCCCTGGCGGAGCGGTGGGTCGGAGAAACCCGAACCATGATCACCAAGCTGATCGTCGCCACCGGCAAGAGCGCGGGCCGCTCGATCGCCGTCAAAAAGAACACCCTGCTCATCGGACGGGCGGAGGAGTGCGACATCCGTCCGCTGAGCGAGGATGTCAGCCGTCGGCACGCCGCCGTCCACGTGGGCCCCGCCGACGTGTGGGTCGAGGATCTCGGCAGCCGCAACGGCACGTTCGTCAACGGCGACAAGATCACCGGCAAGACGAAGGTCGCCTCGGGCGATCTGATCCGCGTCGGGGCCTTGGAACTGACCGTGTCCTGCTCCGAGCCGGCGCCCAAGGAGGAGGGGGAGGACGACGTCTCCAAGTGGCTCATGGCCGACGATTCGCCGGCCGGCATGTTCGACACCACGCGCTCCCTGCGGGCGACGACGGCGCCCGGCTCCGGGGGCATCGACGCCTCCGCGCAGACGGTGTCGCCCGACCACGACTCCGCGAGCATCCATGCCGCGGGGGACACGGCCTCCGACGTCCACGGATCGACGATTTCCGGGATCGCCGGCAGCGCGCCGACCCCGGCCGGCGGCTCGGCCACGAGCAAGGGGAGCGGCAGTGCCACGACGGTGGGCCAGAGCGACGCGGCCCGCGGCGACAGTTCGGTGGCGATCGAGGCGCTGAAGGAATCCAACGCCAAGCCCGGAGCCCTCCCGGCGTCGTCGCGCAAGGGCACGGTCAATTCCCGCGACGCGGCCGCCGAGGCGCTGAAGAAGTTCTTCGGCAACCGCTGACGCCCGCGGCTGATCGCGGTCTGCCACGCGTCCGCGTTCCCGGGCCCTCCGTCCCCCGGTCGCGCCCACGACCGCGCGCGTCGAGCGGCCGCCGTCGGCCCTTCCGGCTCGTTCGAGCGACCGGCCCGGATCGGCGTCCTGCGCGGGCGGCGAGTGCCGGTGAGGACGCCGCTCCCCGGACGCGTCGGCGGCGCGGTGGTGACGGTGGTGACGGTGCGCCGGGTCGGGGCGGTGGTGCCGCCGGACAACTTTTCCCGACCGGCAGTTTTTTCCCCCTCCGGAGACTTTGCGCACGCGGCAGCGGGAATACTTCCGTCAGCGTCAGCCAGCCACCACGATCCCCGAGGAACGCCCCCGTGTCCGCCCCGCTCGCCGCTCCGGTCGGTCGTCCGCAGCCCTCCTGTGCCGCCGCCGCCACCCCGGCCGCCCCGAAGGGCCGCCGGCGCCGCCGGTTCATCGATCCCACCACCTGCGAGCGCGACTACGGTGCCGACGAGGTCGAGTTCATGCAGGCCCTCGAGCGCTACAAGCGCACCAGCGGGCGAATGTTCCCCACCTGCAGCGAGGTGCTCGAGGTGCTGCGGGGGCTCGGGTACGAGCGCACCCCCCGCGGCTGAGCGCCCCGGGGGCGGGCCTGCGGGGCCGGGGACGACGGGCAAGGTGGGGGGGTTCGGCGGCGGATCCCCGCCGGGGGGCGGCCCGAGCCGGTCGTGCCGGTCTTGTGAATCGACTGCCGCGGGGGCTATCTATCCCCCCCTGCCCTGCCCCGCACGGGCGGTCCGCGGACCACCTCTCCGAGCGCTCCAGCGAGGACATCCCGGCACGTCGCGGGGGTTCTCCCGGGAAGCGGCCGCCGCACGCGGCGGCAGGGAGCAACGATCCGCGGCCCGATGGGCTACCCGCGACCGAGCCCCATGACGACCCGCTTCCACCATCGGCCGCCGTCTCCCCGCCGCCGGCGCGCGGCGGTCGTCGTCGTATGGGGGGCGCTGGTCGCGCTCGCGTCCGGATGCGGATCGCTCTCGCGTGACGACAACGCCCGTGGCGTCGCCCTCTACCAGCAGGGCAACTACCGCGGTGCCGTGGGCCATTTCCAGCGGGCGCTCTCGCGGCAGCCGGGCAGCCCGGACTGCTTCTACAACCTCGGCGCGACCTACCACCAGCAGGCGAAGGTCTACGGCCAGGCCACCGATTTCCGCTCCGCGGAGCAGTACTACCACCTCTGCCTGGCGCGCCATCCCGACCACGACGCCTGCCGCCGCGGTCTGGCGAATCTCCTCGTGGAGCAGCGGCGCAGCCCCGAGGCGGTCGCGCTCCTCGAGGACTGGTCGCGGCGCCGCCCCGACGACCCCAATCCGCGGATCGAGCTGGCCCGGCTGTGCGTCGACCATGGCGATCTGGCGGGCGCCGAGAACCACCTCGTCGACGCCCTCGCGATCGATCCGGCCAATGCCCGCGCCCTCGGGGCGCTCGGCGAGGTGCGCGGCGACGTCCCCAGGGGGGGGGCGGGCGCCGCCGCCACGGCCCCGGCTGCCGGAGCGGTCGCGGTGCGCGGGGAGCCGGCCTCCGATGCTCCGCAGGGGGGGATCGTGCGGGTCGCCGCACTGCCGGCGGTCGTGTCGCCCTCCGATCTCCCGACGGCGGTGCCGCCGCCGCAGGCCGCGGTGGCGTTCCCTGCCCGTTGACCCTCCGCCGCAGGGCTCCTATTCTGCCGACCGACCGGGTCACGAAGCGGGCCGGGAGCCTCCCCGCCCGGGAGTGGCCCGACGTCGGTCGCCTGCCCGCGCCGACCCCATCCCCGACCCCATCCCCGACCCTAGTCCCGACCCTAGTCCCGACCCTAGTCCCGACCCTAGTCCCGACCCTAGTCCCGACCCTAGTCCCGAACCCTCCGGGAGCGTGATGGACCGCATGACAGCGACTGCCGCCGTGGATCGGGTGTTCAATTTCTCCCCGGGCCCGGCGGTGCTGCCGCTGGAGGTTCTCGAGCAGGCGCGCGACGAGCTCGTCGGGCTGCCGGGGGTCGGGATCTCGGTCCTCGAGATCAGCCATCGCAGCCCCCCGTTCGACCGGATTCTCGACGACACCGTCGCCTGTCTCCGCGCGCTGTTGGGCATCGGCCCGGACCACGAACTCGTGTTCCTCCAGGGGGGCGCGAGCCTGCAGTTCTCGATGGTGCCGATGAACCTGCTGCGGGGGCAGTCCGGCCCCGCCGACTACGTCGTCACCGGCACCTGGGGGCAGACCGCCCTCAAGGAGGCACGCCGTGAGGGGCGGGTCCACGTGGCCTACGACGGCGTCGGCAGCGGCCATGACCGTCTCCCCTCCCCGGCCGACGTGCGCCTCTCGCCCGACGCCGCCTACGTGCACGTCACGAGCAACGAGACGATCCAGGGGGTGCAGTTCAAGTCGGATCCCGACTTCGGACCGGCGCCGCTGGTCTGCGACTGCTCGAGCGATTTCCTCTCGCGCCCCGTCGACGTGGCCCGCTACGGCCTGATCTACGCCTGCGCGCAGAAGAACGCCGGCATCGCCGGGGTGACGGCGGTGATCATCCGCAAGGACCTCCTCGAGCGCTGCCGCGACGATCTCCCCACGATGCTCGACTACCGCACGCACGTGAAGAACGGGTCGCGGGCCAACACCCCGCCGGTGTTCGCCGTGTACATCCTCGGGCTCGTCTGCCGCTGGATCCGCGACCGCATGGGCGGGCTCGAGGGCATGGCGCGCCACAACGCGGCCAAGGCGGCGCTCCTCTACGACTGCCTCGACCGCTCCGGCGGTTTCTACCGGGGGCACGCCCGGCCCGATTGCCGCTCCGACATGAACGTCACCTTCCGCCTGCCCAACGAGGATCTCGACAAGTCCTTCGCCGCCGGGGCTGCCGCCCGGGGGCTCGTCGATCTCAAGGGGCATCGGTCGGTGGGGGGGATCCGGGCGAGCATCTACAACGCGATGCCCCTCGAGGGCGTGACGCGGTTGCGTGATTACATGCTCGAGTTCCAGGCATCCCACGGCGGTTGATCGCGTCGGCCCCGTCTCGTCCCCTTCCCCGCTCCGGCACCACGCCCACCGCTTCGCCGCCATTCCGCCCGTCCGCCGCCCCGCGCCCGCCGCCATTCCCGCCGAAAGAGCCGTCATGCCCTCGATCATCGTGCTCGACAGCCTCAGCCGCGACGGGCTCGCCCTCCTCGAGGCCGCCCGCGCCCACGGCATCACCCACGAGGTGGCCACCGGACTCTCCGGGGAGGCCCTGCGCGAGGCACTGGCCCGGCACGACGGGGCGATCTGCCGCAGCGGCGTGAAGATCACCGCCGCGTCGCTCGCCGGCAACCAGCGCCTCAAGGCGATCGTCCGGGCGGGCGTGGGCACCGACAACATCGACAAGGACGCCGCCACGCGCCAGGGCATCGTGGTGATGAACACGCCGGCGGGCAACACCGTCAGCACCGCCGAGCACACGTTCGCGCTGCTCCTGGCGCTGTCGCGCAACATCGCCGCCGCCGACGCGAGCCTCCGCGCCCGCCGCTGGGACCGCAACGCCTTCATGGGAGCACAGGTGGCCGGCAAGGTGCTCGGGGTGGTCGGCCTCGGGCGCATCGGCCAGGCCGTCGCCTCGCGTGCCCGGGCCTTCGAGATGCGCGTGCTCGGCTTCGATCCCTTCCTCTCGGTGGAGCGGGCCGCGGAGTTGGGGATCGAGCTGGTGCCGAGCGTCCGGGAGATGCTCCCCCACGTCGACTACCTGACGGTCCACACGCCGCTGACCGACGAGACGCGGCACCTCGTCGGCATGCCGGAGCTCGAGATCCTCAAGCCGGGGGTCCGGCTCGTGAACTGCGCCCGCGGCGGCATCTACGACGAGAAGGCGCTCCTCGAGGGGCTGCAGCGCGGCGTGATCGGCGGTGTCGCGCTCGACGTGTTCGAGAAGGAGCCCTGCACCGAATCCCCCCTCTTCGAGCACCCGCGCGTCCTCGTCACTCCCCACCTCGGCGCGAGCACCGAGGAGGCGCAGTCGCAGGTGGCCGTGGAGGGCGTGGGGCTGCTGGTCGACTTCCTCTCCACGGGGGCGATCCGCCATTCGGTGAATTCCAGCCCCATCGATCCGGCCACGCTCGAGGGGGTGCGCGGGTTCCTCGATCTCGCCTGGCGGCTCGGCCTGCTCCTCTCGCAGCTCGACGACGCGCCCCCCAAGTCGTGTTCCATCGCCTACCGCGGCGAGATCGCCTCGCGCAACACCAAGCTCGTCACCGCCGCCTTCGCGGCCGGGCTGCTGGAGTCGGCCTCCGACGAGGTCAACATCGTCAACGCCGAGGTGCTGCTCCAGGAGCGGGGCATCGACCTCGTGGAGCAGAGCCGCACCGATCCGGGGGCTTTCAGTTCGGTGGTGGCGGTCGATCTCGTCGCCGAGGGACGCGTCCACCGCGCCGCCGGCACCCTCTTCGGCCACGCCATGCCGAGGCTCGTCCAGCTCGAGGGCCATCGGCTCGAGGCCTACCTCGACGGCGTGCTGCTCGTGTTCACCCACCAGGACGTGCCGGGCATCATCGGTCGCGTGGGGACGGCGCTGGGGGGCATGGGGGTCAACATCGCCCAGATGACCGTCGGCCGCTCGGCGCCCGGGGGGGATGCGATCGGGGTGCTCAACCTCGACCAGAGCCCGTCGCCCGAGGCGGTGGCCGCGGTGGCGTCGGTGCCGGGGATCCGCTCCGTGAAGGTGGTGCGGATGCCGGCGGCCGGCCAACTCCCCAACTGGCTGGCGGTCTCGACCGCCGCCGGGCGTCTCCCGCGGGGCTGATCCGCGATCCGTCGCCGGCGGTTTGACGCTTCCGGCACGATGCGGACAATCAGCGGTGGCGGTGCGGCGGTCGTCGCGCCGGCGCTCCGGCGTGCCGCGACGACCCGGAGGGGCGGCGAGGGGGAGGCGACCATGAGGCGACGGAACTTCTGGCGGCGCGGGGGCGGTTCCGACGGCGCCCGCGGCGTGTTCGTGGCCGGCCTCCTGGTCGCGATCCTCCCCGCGGTCGTGGCGGGGCGGGTGGCGGCCCGGCAGGAGGCCGCCGAGGAGTCGCCAGGCACCGAGGAATCCGCGACGCGGCGGCTGCTCGAGGCGCTCGGCGAGCGGCGCCTGCACGACGTGTCGCTGATCGTGCTCGACCGGGTCGGGGACGATCCGGCGTACGGCGCCGATTTCCGCCGGAACATCCCCCTCTGGCGTGCGACGGCGCTGGCCGGGATGGCACGGCGCGAGGCGCCCGGCCCGCGGCGGGCGACGCTCCTGGAGCAGGCGTCGGAGCAGGTCGATCGTGCCCTGGCGGCCGGGCCCGGCGAGGACGAGGTGATCGCCGCCTACACCCAGAAGGGCGGGCTGCTGGTGGAGCGGGCCCGTCTCAAGCTCTCCCAGGCCAAGCGCCCCGGCGAGGACGCGGCGCGACTCGCGCAGGAGGCCGTGCCGCTCTTCGACGGCGCGATCGCGGCCCTGGCGGCGCCGGCCCGCGAGCCGGGCGCCGAGATCCCCCCCCCCGCGAACGCGGAGGACGCCGTGCTCGCGGCACTGCGCGGGGTCGATGCCCGCATCGCCGCGATCAAGGGGGGCGGCAAGGAGAAGGAGGGGGACGGGGCCGCGGGGAAGAAGGCGCGGCGGGCCCCGAAGAAGACCGCCTCCGACGTCAAGCGGCTGGAGGCGCTGGAGGACCGCCAGGACAGCCTCCGCGCCGAACTGCTGCAGACGCGGCTGCTGGTCGGGAACGCGATCTACGAGAAGGCCAAGGCGTTTCCGGTGGGGTCGGCGGAATGGAAGCAGTTCGTGCGCGAGGCCGCCGACCGCTACCGCAAGCTGTTCGACAAATACCCCAAGTGGGGAGCCGGCCTCTACGCACGGTTCTACGAGGGGCGTGCCTACGCGGCGCTGGCGCAGGCCGAGACGGCTCCCGAGGAACGCAAGAAGCTCTACGACACGGCTCTCCTCACGCTCGCCAACGTGCGCGGCCTGGAAGGGGATTCCGGCTTCGTCCCCTCGCTGCGTGCCAAGGCGATCAACGCGTCGCTGGAGGCGTGGCTCGAGACCAAGCAATACGACGCCTTCGATCAGAGGCTCGAGCGCCTCGCCATGGCCAACGTGCCGGCCGATCGTCTCGACGCCGATTGGCTGGGGATGAAGTATCGCGCGGCACGGCTGTTGGTGGAGAAGGCGGAGGTGCTCCCGGCCGATCAGCGCGGGCGCAAGCCCACGATGCTCCGCGACGCCAAGAAACTGGCCACGGACGTCGCCCGCCACAACCGGGATCTGGCGCGCGAGGCCCGGGCGCTGCTGGAATCGCTCGGCCGGACGGTCGTGGACGACGACGACGATCCCGGGCAGGTGTTCGCCTCGGCCTACGACATCGCGGCGGGGGCGATGACCGCGATGCAGGAGAAGCAGGCGGAGGCCAAGGCGGCCGCCGCGGCGGGGAAGGCCGAGGAGGCGGCCGCGGCCGAGGCGGCGGCGGCGACGGAACGCTCGCGGGCCATCGACTCGCTGCGCCGGGCGCTGGCGCGCGGCGAGGGCATCGCGCCGGACGACCTCAACCGGGCCCGCGCGCTGCTCACCTTCCTCCTCTACGACGCCCGGCGGCACCACGACGCGGCCGTCCTCGGAACCTTCCTCGCCGAGCGCTATCCCGGCGCCAAGGGGGCACGGCAGGCGGCGAAGATCGCCATGGCGAGTTGGCAGGCGCTGGGCAAGGAGGGCCCGGAGGCGTGGCGCGGTGCGGCGCGGGCGCGGATGGCGGATGTCGCCTCGACCATCGTGCGCACCTGGCCGAAGGAGGCCGAGGCCGCCGACGCGGCGCAGGTGGCGATCGCGGCCGCCGCGGAGGCCCACGACGTCGACCGGCTGACCGCGATCGTCGCGGCCGTGCCCGCCGACGCCGTCAAGGGCCACGAGACGCTGCTGCGGGCCGGCGGGGCGCTGTGGCGCGAGGTGCTAGAGAGGCGCCGTCTGCCGGAGGACGCCCGTCCCCGGGCCGAGCAGCTCGCCGCCTGGAAGGCGCAGGCCGTCGACGCGCTCGACCGCGGCCTCGCGGCGGTGCCGGCCGGGGCCCCGGCCGGGCCGGTGGCGGTCTCGGCGGGGCTCGCGCGGCTGCAGATCGCGATGGAGGACGGCGACGACGCGCTCGCCGCCCGGCTCGTCGACCATCCGCAGTGGGGCGCCTGGCCGCTCCTCTCCGCAGGTGGCCTGACGGGGACGCTCGCGGAGAACGCGGCCGCGGTGGCGCTGCGCTACTTCATCCAGTCGCAGGCGCTCGAGAAGGCCCAGGAGGCCATGCAGAAGCTCGAGGCCGCCGCCGGCAGCGGCCCGGAGGCGTCGGCGAAGCTGACGGGCATCTACCTGGCGATGGGCCGCGACCTGCAGGGTCAGCTCGAGGCACTGGCGGCGGGGGGGGCCGGGGCGGAGTCCGACCCGCGCGTGGCGGCGCTCCTGGCCGGCTTCGAGCGCTTCCTCGACGGGGTCGCCAAGCGGGATCCGAAGGTGGCGTCGCAGATGTGGGTGGCGACGACCTACCTGTCACTCGGCTCGGGCACCGGTTCGGGCTCGGTGGTTCCCAAGGCGAAGGCGTCGGCCTATCTCGGCCGGGCGGCCGAGGTGCTGCAGGGGCTCCTGGCGAGGGCCGATGCGGCGCCGGCGGAGGGAGGGGAGGAACTGACCCGCTTCGTCCCCGCGATCCGCATGAAGCTGGCCGGTGTCAACCGGGAACTGGGGCGGTGGGACGAGGCACTCGCGCAGATCGACTGGATCCTCTCCGATCCCCGCCGGCAGAACGCGCTCGACGTGCAGGTGCAGGCGGCGGAGACGCTCCAGGCCGCCGGCGAGCGGTCGGCCGACGCGGCGGCAGGGGCACGCTGGCTCCGCGAGGCGATCGCCGGCCGCAAGAGCGGCGGCGGCGTGGCGTGGGGATGGGGCGGGATCGCCAACCGGCTCGCCCGGCAGGCGGCCGATCCGCGTGCCACCGACGTGCGCGCGAAGTTCTTCGACGCCCGGCTCGCCGTGGTCCGCTGCCGGCTGGCCCTCCTCGACAAGCCCGGTCAGGACAAGGCCAAGCTGCTCCAGATGGCGGCCAACGACGTCGCCATCACCTACCGGCTCTATCCCGACCTCGGGGGCGACGCCTTCCGTGCCCAGTTCGACGCCGTGCTGCGCCGCATCCAGAAAGAGCGGGGCGAGGCGGCGCCGCGCGGCCTCGCCGAGCTCGACGACGCGGCGGCGGCCGCCGCGCCGGCCGGGTCGTCCTGACCTCCCCCGCCCCCGTCGTTCCGACCGCGTTTCCACCTTCCGGCCCTGGATACGGATCGCCACCATGCGTTGCCCCCTCCGCGTCGCCGCGCCGTCGGCCTGCATCGTCGCCCTCCTCGCGCTGGCGGTGCCGCGGGCATCGGCCCAGACCACCGACCGCATCGTCACCCGATCGGGCACGATCACCGGCCGTGTCGTCGCCACCGACACCGGCGAGGTGCAGGTGGAGGATCGCAACGGCGAGACGAAGCAGATCCCGGTGGACCAGATCCGCGAGGTCCAGTTCGGCGGCGAGCCGCAGGAGCTCAAGTCGGCCCGCTCGATGCTCCTCCGCGGCCGGCCCGCCGACGCGGTCGAGGAATTGGCGAAGATCCAGCCCGGCGACCTCGACGGTGCGGAGCAGATCCTCCTCGACGAGGTCGAGTTCGTGCGTGCGGCGGCGGCGGCGCGGGCGGCCCTGGCCACCGGATCCGATCCCCGCGAGCCGGGCAAGCAGGTGCAGGAGTTCCTCGCGCGGCATCCCCAGAGCCACCACACCTTCGAGATGCAGGAGATCCTCGGAGATCTGCTGTCGCGCGCGGGGCTCCCCGACAAGGCGCTCGCCGAATACGCCAAGCTCGCCAAGGGGCCCCCGGCGTTCAAGGTGCGTGCCGCCTCGGCGCGGGCCACCATGCTCCTCGACCAGGGGAAGCACGCCGAGGCGCTGGGCGAGTTCGAGGCGGCGTTGGGGGTGGATGCCGCCGACGACGCCGGGCTCGCCCAGAAGCGGGGCGCCGAACTGGGCCGGGCCCGCTGCCTGGCGGGGCTGGGGCGGGGCGAGGAGGCGGTGGGGGTCGTCCGCGCGGTGATCGGCCAGTCGGACCCGGAGGACGGCTCGGTGCTGGCCGACGCCTACAACGCCCTCGGCCACGCGTACCGGGGGGTCGCGGGCCGGGAGCAGGACGCCCTCGTCGCCTTCCTGACGGTCGACCTGGTCTACAACGCGGCGCCGGAGAGCCACGCCGAGGCGCTCTACAACCTCGTCGACCTCTGGGAGAAGGCGGCCAACCCCGAGCGGTCCCGCGAGGCGCGGTCGATGCTCGAGACCGCCTACCCGAAGTCGCCGTGGGCCCGGAAACTCGCGGCGCCCAAGTCGTGAGGCCGCGCTCGCGGCCTCGGTGCGCTCGCCGCCGGGGCGGTCCCGCTTGAGGGGATGCGGCGGCGTGGCGTACGATCCCGGGGCGGGGGCCGGGCCACGGGGCCAGTGGACCCGATCGATCGGCGGCTCGTGCCGCGTTCCGAGGAGACCTTTCATGGCGTCGGCTGGCACGGTGTCGGGTGGGCTGGATCGGAGCGGCGGGGGCGCCGCGGCGGCGGCGCGGGTCTGGCTGTCGCGCGTCGGGATGGCGCTGGCGCTGCTCCTGCCCTGCGGGGCGGCGCTCTCGCCGCTGGCGGTGCCGCAGGCGGCGGTGGCCCAGGACGACCTGGCCGACGAGGAGCCTGCCGGCGAGGCCGAGGCGGGCGAGAACCTGCTCACCTTCTACGTGAAGGCCCTCGGCTGGCGCTACGTGGTCGTGTTCCTGCTCTTGTCGTTCCTGCTGGTGGCGCTGCTGGTGATGTGTTTCCTGCAGATCCGGCGCGAGGCGCTGATGCCCAAGTTGCTCCGCGACGGGTTCGAGGCCCACCTCGACGCCAAGGAGTACCAGCAGGCGTACGAGCTCGCCAAAGCGGACGATTCCTACCTCGGCCATGTGCTCGCCGCCGGAATGGGGAAGCTGCAGTCGGGCCACGGCGCCGCCGTCGAGGCGATGACCGAGGTCGAGGACGAGGAGGCGATGAAGCTCGAGCACAAGATCAGCTACGTCTCGCTGATCGGGGCCCTGGCGCCGATGTTCGGCCTCCTCGGGACGGTCGACGGGATGGTGTCGGCGTTCATGGTGATCGCCCGCTCGCTGACCGCGCCGAAGCCCTCCGAGCTGGCCATCGGCATCTCGCAGGCCCTCATCACGACGCTCATCGGCCTCTGGCTGGCGATCCCGGCCATCGCCTGTTTCGCCCTGTTCAAGAATTGGCTGCAGCAGCTCGTCGGCGACGTCCACGAGGAGGCCCAGCGGCTCATGGCCCGCTTCCAGACCATGGGCACGAAGAAGTGAGCGGGCCCGGCCGGCTCTGGCGCTCTGCAGGCACTCCGTCGAGGTGAACGATGGCCAAACGCGGCGGCGGTCCGACGAGCACCGAGATCGACATGACGCCGATGATCGACATGACCTTCCAGTTGATCACCTTCTTCATGTTCGTCATGAACTTCTCCGAGGCCGAGCAGGACGACCGCATCCAGCTCCCGTCGAGCCAGCTGGCGAAGCCGGCCGAGGGGGTGATCGAGAAGCCGATCACGCTCCAGCTGATGAACACCGGCGACGTGATCTACGCCGGTGAACGCGTGGCCGTGCGCGACATCGCGGCGCGCCTGGAGCGCGAGAAGTCGGTGATGCTCGACGAGGGGCTCGAGCCCTCCGCGGCGACCGTCATCGTGCGTGCCGACGGGCGGGCCAAGACCGGCGAGGTGCAGGACATCATCCGCATCTGCCAGGAGAAGGGATTCGAGCGGTTCGCCCTCCGTGCCCAGTACGACGACAGGCGGTGACACGATGGCCCGGCGCGGCAGCGGACTCGTCGACAAGGTCGAGATCAACATGACGCCGATGATCGACGTCGTGTTCCAGTTGATGTCGTTCTTCATGTGCACGCTGAAGGTCGTCTCCCCGGAGGGGGATTTCGACATCCGCATGCCGATCGCGGCGGCGGCGGCGGCCCTGCCCGACGAGCAGCAGGTGCCCCCGGTGCGCGTGCGCCTCGCGGCCGGGCCCGGCGGCGAGTTGGCCTCGATCGCCATGAACGGCACCCCCGTGGCCGACTTCGACGAGCTGCGGCGCCGGATCATCGGGCTGGTGGGGGCCGACACCGGGCCGAACTCGCTGGCGGAGAAGACCGAGGTCGAGCTCGACTGCGACTACGGCCTGGGCTACGCCAACGTCGTCAAGGCGATCACGGCCGTCTCGGGCCGGGTCGAGGATGGGCGGATCGTGGAACTGATCCGGAAGATCAAGTTCACGCCCCCGAAGAAGAACTGACCCGGCCGTCAGCCGCGGGGATGGAAGCGGCCGTGCACCCCCTTGAGGCGCGCGGCGTCGACGTGGGTGTAGCGCTGCGTGGTGGCGATGCTGGCGTGGCCGAGCATCTCCTGCACGTGCCGGAGATCGACCCCGCCGGCGACGAGGTGGGTGGCGAAACTGTGCCGCAGCGTGTGGGGGCCGATGTCGGCCGGCAGCCCGGCCGCGGTGGCGTGGCCCCGCACGATCTCCCAGATCCGCATCCGTGACAGGCGGTTGCCGCGCGTGGAGAGGAGCGTCCATTCCGGGGCGTCGCCGCGGGCCGCGTAGGCATGGCGGTGGCCTCCGATCCAGCCGCCGACCGCGGCCACCGCCCGGGCCCCGAGCGGCACCACGCGCTCCTTGTTGCCCTTGCCGCGGCAGGTGCAGAAGCACTCCGCCAGATGAACCTCGTGGACGCGGAGGTGCGACACCTCCGAGGCCCGGCAGCCGGTGGCGTAGAGAAGCTCGAGGAGCGCCCGGTCGCGCTGGCCGACGGGGGTCCGTGGATCGGGTGTGCCGAGGAGGCGGTCGACCTGCTCGGCCGAGAGCGTGCCTGGCATGACGTCGTCGCGCCGGGGGCTCGCGAGCAGCTCGGCCGGGCTCTCGCGCACCACCCCCTCGAGCTGCAGGAAGGCGAAGAACACGCGGAGGGTGGCGGCGGCGCGGGCCACGCTCGCGCGGGCGTGCCCCTTGACCGCGAGGGCCGAGAGGTAGTCGCCGAGGTCGCGGACGGTGAGCGACGCCGCGGCCCGGCCGCCGAGCCAGGCCAGGAAGTGGCGGAGATCGCGGCCATAGGCCTCGAGCGTGTTGGCCGCGAGCACCCGCTCGTGCCGCACGTAGGCCAGGAACCGCTCCACGAACAGCGCGTTCGACTCCGGCTCCCGCCCCTTCTCCGGGCCGTCGTCGAGGATCAGCCGCCCGCGGGGCCGGCCCCGAGATCGGAAGAGCGTCGTGTAGGGAAAGAGTGTGCCTCTATGTGTA
>CAISKG010000379.1 GCA_903885855.1 uncultured Planctomycetaceae bacterium | reverse complement strand
GTGGGCCCGCCCCGAGCGCCGCCAGCGCGCGCCCGATGACCGGATCGATCTGCCGCGGCAGCGCCGCTGCCGACGCGTCGGCCGTGGCGGTGACGTGGGCCGCCGCGGCGTGACGCGGGATGGCGTCGCGCCGCCACCGCCACTCGTGCACCGTCTCCAACACGCCGGCGGTGGGGCTGATCTCGTGGCCGGGATCGGGCGAGACCCCCCACACGTCGGCGTCGTCGTGGTGGGGTGCCGGTGGATGTTCGCCAGACTCGGACGGAGATATTCCGCCGTCGTCATGCGCAGGGCGCTGCGGCCGTCGGACAGCGGGAGGATCGACTGCACCGTTCCCTTGCCGAACGTCCGGCTCCCGACCACGGTGGACCGGCCGTTGTCCTGCAGGCAGGCGGCCACGATCTCGGCCGACGAGGCGGTGAGGCCGTCCACGAGCACCACCATCGGCACCGCCGCGAACACCTCGCCGGGCAGGGCACGGCGCACCTCGAAGCGGTCCGGCTCCGCGTCGCGGCGGCGCGTCGACACGATCACGCCCTCGTCGAGGAAACGGTCGCAGACGTCGACCGCGGCTGCGAGCAGTCCGCCGCGGTTGCCGCGCAGGTCGAGGATCAAACCCCGGGGCTCCCCCGCGGCGGCGATCTCCGCACAGGCGCGGTCGAGGTCGTCGGCGGTGGACGGGGAGAATCCGCTCACTCGCACCAGGGCGACTCCCTCCTCCCCCTCGAGGGAGAACTCCCAGGAGCCGTCGGCGCGGCGCCGGTCGCCCGCCACGGTCTCGGTCCGCAACGACTCCCGGCGCAGCTCCACGCGGCGCGACGCCAGCAGGGCCCCGCGCTCGTCGCGCGTCTCGGGGGTGTCGCCCGCCGGAGGGGCCACGTCGAGCACCACGTCCGTGCCGGCCACGCCGCGCAGGGCCGCGACGGCGTCCCGCAGCCGCATGCCCGCGGTCGCGGCGCCGTCGATCGCCACGATCCGATCCCCGGCGGCGATCCCGGCGCGCCACGCCGGCGATCCCGCCACCGGCGTCGTGACCAGCGGGGTTCCGGTGGGATCCAGCGCCAGCTCCAGACCGACGCCTGCCACCGCCTCGGACGCGCCGGCGTCGTCGGCGGCGCCGGAGGCCGCGGAAGCCGGGACGAGTCCCGTCTGCCCGTCGAGCCGCTCGAACATCCCCTGCATGGCCGCGTCGAACAGCGCCTCGTCCTCCACGGGCTCCAGATACGAGCGGCGCAGGTGGCCGGTGACCTCGCCGTAGAGCCGCGCGTGCTCGCCGGATCGCCGCGCCGCCCAGGCGACGAGGGCGGCCAGCACCGCCAGACCGAGGATGACGAGATTGCGCTTCGGCATGGGGGGGATGGCTTCAGCGGGGACGCAGCGGCAGCGGGGCCGCCAGCGCCGCGCCCGGGTGGCGGGAAGGCGCGGGGGCGAGGGGGGCGGACGGCTCGGGGAACACGTGGCCGCTGGGTACCACGGTCACACCGCCGGGGGAGATCGTCAAGCCCAGGGCCTCGTCGGCCCCGCGGTCGAAGCCGACCGCGACGCCGGCGGGGAGCCGCGTCCCCTTGTCGACGATCGTGCGCCGGACCCGGGCATGAGGACCGACCTCCACCCCGTCGAGGAGCACGCTGTCCTCGACCCGGGCGCCCGCGGCCAGACGGACCCTCGGGCCGAGGATCGAGCCCAGCGCCATGCCTCCGGCGAGCACCGCCCCCGCCCCGACGAGGCTGTCGGCGGCACCGCCGCGGTGCCGCCGCGTTCCGTCGGCGACGGTGACGAACTTCGGCGGCGGCAGCGCCGTGGGGAGCGTCCGGATCGGCCACTCCCCGTCGTGGAGGTCGAACGCCGGAGCCGCACCCAGCAGGTCGCGGCCGGCGTCGTAGTAGGCGTCGATCGTGCCGACGTCGCGCCAGTAGCCGCCGTTCGGGCCGCCGAAGGGGTGGGCCAGCACCGCACGCGTCGCCACGGCTGCCGGGAGGATGTCGTGGCCGAAGTCATGACCGCCCCCCGACGCCTGGTTGCCGCGGAGCCGATCGCGCAGGAAGGGCCAGGAGAAGCAGTACACCCCCATCGAGGCCAGGCACGTCCCCGGCTGCCCCGGCAGCAGCGGGGGCGTGGAGGTCTTCTCGAAGAACCCGCGGACACGCCACGACGCGTCGACGCGCATCGTCCCCAGTTCCCGCCCCGCCGCCTCCGGCACCGGCAGGCTGGCGATCGTCACGTCGGCGCCGGCGCGGTCGTGGGTGG
Organism: uncultured Planctomycetaceae bacterium; assembly: GCA_903885855.1. Taxonomy (GTDB): domain Bacteria; phylum Planctomycetota; class Planctomycetia; order Pirellulales; family UBA1268; genus QWOP01. Next base: position 5,775 of record CAISKG010000379.1, on the reverse strand, counting down.
CGACGAGCTCGCGGTAGTCCATCCGGTAGACGTGGTCCCCGGCCAGCACCACCACCAGCCGCGGCGCGTGGCGTTCGAGGGCCCCGAGGTTCTGGAACACCGCGTCGGCGGTGCCCCGGTACCAGTGCTCCCCGACGCGTTGCTGCGGGGGGAGGATCTCGAGGGCCTCGCCGAACTCGGGGCGGAACAGCCCGCTCCATCCCAGCATGAGGTGCCTGTCGAGGCTGGCCGACTTGTACTGCGTGAGGACGAGGACGCGCCGCAGCCCGCTGTTGACGCAGTTGGAGAGGGTGAAGTCGATGATCCGATGCCCGCCACCGAACGGCACCGCGGGCTTGGCGCGGTCGCGGGTGAGGGGCGCGAGCCGCGATCCCCGCCCTCCGGCGAGCACCACGGCGACGACACCGTCGCCCGCTCCGTCGCGGCGCCGGCCGCCCGCGTCGACCATGCACGAGGTCATGGTCTGTCTGGCCAGGGGCATGGTCGTTCCCTCCCCGTCTGCGCGAGACTCCCGGGCATGATACGTCCGGGGGCCAGCGCTCCGGCAAACCGGATGGCCCCGGAAGCCGTGGCGCCCGGGCGGCGCAGGTCCGCCATTTCGCCCCGTCGGCGCAGTCCCCCGCGACGGCCGGGGCCGACGGACCGCCGCCGGCACGAGCCGCCCCGGCCCGACCGCGCGAACCGCTCTGGCACGTCTCCGCGCCCTCGTCTACCGTCCCGACCCGCCCGGGAGCCCTGGAACCCCCCGCCCCTCCGCGAAGCGACCATGGCACGCACCTCCTCGTCCCGCCGCCGCCGCCGCCGCGAATCCGACCCGATGGATTCGCTCAAGCCGCTCGTCGTCCTCGGCCTCCTCGGAACGATCCTCTACGGGGCCTGGTCGGTGGTGCAGAAGGGACCGGGGTCCGCGCCGGCCGGGGTGACGTTCGGCGACGCGGCCGCCCCCACGCCGCCGCAGGTCACGTTCGGCGACGCGCCGAGCGACGTCCCGGCTCCGCTGTCCGACGCCGCCGCGCCCCCGCCGGCCCATCCGCTCGCCGGAGCCGAGGCCCTCCATGCCGCGGCATCGAGCGTGCCTCCGGCGCAATCCCTCGCCGCCGTGCCTCCGGCGCCGTTCCCGGCCGGCCCGCAAGCGCCGCTGGCCGATCCCGTCGCGCCCCCGCCGACGCTCGCGCCGGTGGCGCCGCCGCTGGGAGCGCCCGAGTTCGCGGCGGCCCCCCTCGCGGATCCCGCCGCCGCCGCCCGGCAGCCGGTGCCCTCAGCCGCCTTCGCCACCGCCTGGAGCGACGCCCACGACAAGCTCCGCGGCGGGCGCTACGCCGAGGCGCTGGCGGTGCTCTCGGTGTGGCATGACGATCCGGCGCTGAGCCTCGAGGAGAGCCAGCGACTGGAGGACCTTCTCGGCCAGCTCGCCGGCACCGTGATCTACTCCCAGAAGGACCTCCTCTTCCCGCCCTACGTCGTCGCGCCCGGCGACACGCTCCAGTCGATCGCCGCGCCGCTCCAGGTGCCGTGGCAACTGCTGGGCAAGATCAACGGCGTGCCCGACCCGGCACAGCTGGTGCCCGGCGAGCACCTCAAGGTCGTGCGGGGGCCCTTCGACGCCGTGATCAGCGTCTCGCGACGACGCATGAGCCTCCAGGTCGGCGGCAACTACGCCGGCAGCTTCCCCGTCGTGATCGGCCGCGCGCTCGACCAGCGCGTCGGCCAGTCGGTGCCGGTGGTGGAAATCCGCCGCCCGGGCGCCACGCCCGACGCGCCTGGCTTCGCGGCGCAGGTGTCGTTCTCGGCGGCCGCGGGTAAATCGGTGCTCCTCGGCGACGGGCTCCTCATCGAGGGCGTGGAGGACCCGAGCCTCGTCACCGAGACCGCGTCGCCGTCGAGCATCGTGGTGTCGCTGCGCGACCTCGACGACATCGCCGACATCCTCGGCGCGGGGTCGCAGGTGCTCGTGCGCCGCTAGCTGTCCGTGGAAAAAGTCATCCATGACCTTTTTCCACGTGTGGGCACCCTGAAAAGCCAAGGTTTTTCACGGGTGCCTGCCGCCGCATCCGGCGGCGGATCACTTTGTCCACAGCCTGCTAGCCGTCCGGGGCCGGAGGCCCTTCCGCGGCGTCGATGGCCCGCCGGGCGCGGGCGATCGCCGCCTGGGCCTCCGCGGCGCTCGCCGCCTCCGCGACCACCCGCACGATCGGCTCGGTGTTGCTCGCACGCACCAAGAGCCAGCCGCCCGGCCAGTCGAGCCGCAGGCCGTCGAGGCGGTCGGGGCGTGCCTCCGGAAAAGCGGCCGCCACGCGCTCCAGCGCCCCGGCGAGCGCCCGCGGGGAGGACCGTGGGGGAAGGTCGATCCGCTCCTTCTCCATCGCCATCCGCGGCAGCTCCGCCGCGAGCCGTGCCAGGGGCACGATTCCCCCGCCGCGGCACATCGAGTCGAGGACGAGGGCCATGGCGACGGCGCTGTCGCGCACCAGCACGACCCCGGGGTGGATCACGCCGCCATTCCCCTCCCCGCCGAGCACCGCGCCGGTCGCGAGCATCGCCTCCACGACGTTCGCCTCCCCCACCGCCGACACGCGGCAGGGCACGCCGTGGCGGGCGGCGATGGCGGCGGTCATGGCGCTGGAGGAGCAGTTGACGACGACGGGGCCGGGGCATCGGGCGAGCACGTTCTCAGCGGCCAGCGCCAGCGTGCATTCCTCGCCGATGTAGGTGCCGTCGGCGGTCGCCACGGCGAGCCGGTCGGCGTCGGGATCCTGGAAGAAGCCCACGTCGGCGCCGGCGGCCGCCACGCGCGGCAGCCAGGCGGCGAGGTTCGCGGCGGTCGGCTCGGGGGGGTGCTCGAAGAGGCCGTCGGGCTCGCCCCCGGCGATCTCGGCGTCGCAGCCGAGCGCCTCCAGCAGCGCCCGGCCGACCCGGCTCCCCGCGCCATGCCCCGCGTCGAGCCACACCCTCGGCCGCGCCCGGCGGATCGCCCCGGCGTCGACCGTCGCCAGCACGAGCGCCACGTGGAGGGCGGTGCCGTCGACGTCGCGCCGGGCGCCGCGGGCCGGCGCGGGGGGCGCGGATCCCGGGCCGGCGCGGAAACGCTCGAGCACCGCCTGCCCCGCCGCGGCGCCGATCACCCGCCCCTCGGCGGAGAAGAGTTTGATCCCGTTGTAGGGGGCGGGGTTGTGGCTGGCCGAGATCTGGATGCCGCCGGCGGCGCCGGAATCGCGCACGACGATCCCGATCGTCGGCGTCGCCGCCACGCCGGCATCGAGGATGTCCCGGCCCGCACGGGCGAGGGCCTCGCCGATCGCCCGCGCCAACAGCGGGCCGTGGGTCCGGCCGTCGCGGCCGACGACGACGGGCCCCGGCGGCAGCCCGTCGACGAAGGCCAGCGCGTAGCGCGCCGCCACGTCGGGGGTGAGCGAACCGCCGACGATGCCGCGCAGTCCCGAGACGCTGACGATCAGGGTGTCGCTCACGGGGAAGGTCGCCGAGGGCATGCGGGGAGGGCGGGCAGGGGAGCGGCGAGTATAAATGGGCCCCGTTTCCGTCGTCCCCCCGGAGCCCGTCGATGTCACAGCCCCCCGTCGATCCCGCCGCGCGCCTGGCCGCCATCGAGGCGGCGCGGGAAGCCGGTCACCTCACCGACCACTCGGCCCGGATGATCGGCGCGTGGCTCGCGGAGCCGCGGTACTCGGACTACTCCCCGGCGGTCGCCGACCTGGTCGACGCGGCCACGGCCGGCGGCGGGCGGGAGGCCTGGCGACCCCTCGACGACGCTTTCTGGACGGTGATCCCCTTCGGGACCGGCGGCCGTCGCGGGAGGATGTTCCCGGTCGGCAGCAACGCCATCAACGACCGCACGATCGGCGAGAGCGCGCAGGGGCTGGCCGACCACGTCCGCGCCGTCCTCCCGACGGGCACCACCCCCACCTGCGCCATCGCCTACGACACGCGCCACCGCTCCGAGCACTTCGCCCGTCTCTGCGCGGAGGTGCTGCTGGCGGCCGGCTTCCGCATCCACTTCCTGCGCGGTTTCCGGAGCACCCCGGAGCTCTCCTTCGCGGTGCGCCACACCGCGGCGACGTGCGGGATCATGGTCACCGCCAGCCACAATCCCCCCAGCGACAACGCCGTCAAGGTCTACTGGGCGGGGGGCGTGCAGGTGCTCCCTCCCCACGATCGCGGGATCATCGAGCGGGTGATGGCGGTCGACGCCGTGCACCGAGCGTCGTTCGACGCGGCGGTCGCGGACGGCCGCGTGCGCTTCGTGGAGGAGGAGATCGACGCCGCCTTCGTGGCCGCCGTTCTCCGTCAGGCCACCCCCGGCCCGCGCGACGTGTCGATCCTCTACACGCCGCTGCACGGCGTGGGGGCCAGCGCCGTCGTTCCCGTGCTGCAGGGCGCCGGCTTCTCGAGCCAGAGGCTCTACGGCCCGCAGGCGTCGCCGGACGGCGACTTCCCCAACGTCCCGGGCAACGTCTCCAACCCGGAGAACCCCGCGGTGATGGACGGCGCGGTCGCCGAGGCGATCGCACGCGGCGACGACGTGGTGATGGCGAGCGATCCCGACTGCGACCGCCTCGGCGCCTCGGCGCCGGTGGCGGCGGGGGGGACGGGATGGCGGGCGCTCACCGGCAACCAACTCGGCGCCCTCCTGGCGGAGCACGTCCTCGCCTCCCGGGGCCGCTCGGGGGCCCTGCGGCCCTCCGACCGCGTCGTCACCACCCTCGTCACCACGGGCCTCGTGCGCCGCATCGCCGAGGGGCACGGCGTGGCCTGCACCGACTGGCTCCAGGTGGGCTTCAAGTGGATCGGCGAGGAGATCGACCGCATCGGCCCCGACCACTTTCTCTTCGGCTGCGAGGAGTCGCACGGATACCTCGCCGGGACGCACGTCCGCGACAAGGACGCGAGCGTGGCGGCGCTGCTGCTGGCGGAATGCGCGGCCGAGGCGAAGGCGGCCGGCGAGTCGCTCCACGACCGGCTCGACCGGCTCTTCGTACGGCACGGCTGCCATGCCGATCGGCAGATCTCGGTCACGCTCCCGGGGGCGGCCGGCATGGAGCGGATGCGGGCCATCATGGCCGGGCTACGGAAGGCGCCGCCGCGCCGGATCGCCGGGCTCGACGTGGTGCGCGTGCGCGACTACGCCGCCCTCACGGTCGCCGCGGAGGGCACGCCGCCGCGCCCCTTCCCCGGCCCCGAACACACGGGCAAGAAGGGCGACGTGGTGATCTTCGATCTTGCAGGGATGCCCGAGGCGGCCCCCGCCGGGGCGGAGAACCCCTTCCCCGCCCTGTCCAACGCCGTCGCCGCACGCCCCTCGGGCACGGAGCCGAAGATCAAGTTCTATCTCTTCGCCGCCGAGCCACCGGCCGGCGCGGCCGATCTGCCGGCCGCCAAGGCCCGCCTCGCGGCCCGTCTCGATGCCATGCAGGGCGACCTGGAGGCCCTGGTCGCGGCGTCGTGATTCGGGCCAGCGCCCGAGGGGCCGGGCGTTGGTTGCAACGCCCGCGGGGCCGGGCGTTGGCTCCGGCGCCCGCGGGGCGGCACTCACTGGATCTCGATCGAGCCGTCGATGAAGGCGAACGTGTAGTTCGTGCTGGCCTTGAGGGTGCCGAGCGTCACCTTCACGGCGTAGGTGCCCACCGGGCTCGTGGCCGTGGCGGTGGTGGTGAGCACCGGCGCCCCGGAGGCGGTGTCGGCTCCCTTGAGCCCGCTGATCGTCGCGGCGAGGGTGGGGATCACCACCGTGCCGCCGGCATTCCGCGTGAGGACGAGCGT
>CAISKG010000378.1 GCA_903885855.1 uncultured Planctomycetaceae bacterium | reverse complement strand
GCCGAGGCCGGCGCCCTCGCCCACCTCCTGGCCGATCCCGCGCTCGATTGGGCCGCCGGCCCCGGCGCGGCCCTCCTTGCGGCGGGGCGCGACGCCGCCGCGCGGCGCGAGGGCATCGCCGCCGGCGCCAGGCTCTCCTCCGCCATCGCGCCGGCGATCGCCGACGGCAATGGCGTGGAGCAGGAGGTGCTCCTCAAGGGCTCGGCCGCGCGGCCGGGAGCGCCGGTGCCGCGGCGCTTCCTCGAGGCGATCGACGGAGCCGCCGCGGCCGCGTTTCCGGCCGGCTCCTCGGGGCGGATGCAGCTGGCCGAGCGGGTGCTCGACCCCGCCAACCCGCTCACGGCGCGCGTGGCCGTGAACCGCCTCTGGCACCACCTCTTCGGCCGCGGGCTCGTCCCCACGCCCGACAACTTCGGCAAGCTCGGCGAGGGGCCGGCCGATCCCGGCGCCCGCGCCCTGCTCGATCATCTCGCCGTGCGCTTCCGCGAGGAGGGCTGGGGGGTGAAGCGCCTGGTGCGGGAGATCGTCACCAGCGCCGCCTGGCGGATGGATTCCGCCGCCGATCCGCGGGCCCAGGCGATCGACCCCCTCAACCGGCTGCTCCACCACTTCCCCCTGCGCCGTCTCGAGGGGGAGGCGGTGCGCGACAAGATCCTCGCGGTGTCGGGGCGGCTCGATCCGCGCGTGGGCGGCCCGCCGGTGGAGGTGGCGCTGTCGGAGTTCCACGAGGGGCGCGGCAAGCCGGCGGGGGGGCCGCTCGACGGCGACGGTCGCCGCAGCATCTACACCCGCATCCGCCGCAACTTCCTCCCCGCGCTGCCGCTGGCCTTCGACATGCCGGTGCCCTTCCAGGCGATGGGGCGCCGCACGGTGACGAACGTGCCGGCGCAGGCGCTCGTGCTGATGAACGACCCCTTCGTGGTCGAGCAGTCGGCCCGGTTCGCGGCCCGGGTGCTCGAGGACGGGGCGGCGGGGGTCGACGAGCGGATCGCGCGCATGTACCGCCTGGCCTTCGCCCGGGCGCCCGACGGGGCCGAGCTGGCCGCGGCGCGCGGTTTCCTCGAGGCGCAGGCGGCCCGGCACGGCGGCGATCTCGCGGCCGATCCGCGCCAGGCCGCGGCCTGGGGCGATCTCGCCCACGCCCTCTTCAACGCCAAGGAGTTCATCTTCGTCCCATGAGCAGGGTCACCCACCACTGCGGCCGTTTCCGCCCGCGGCCCCCGTCGCGCCGCGAACTCCTCGCCCAGGCCTCGTGCGGCTTCGGGAGCGTGGCGGCGGCGGCGCTGTTGGCGGAAGGGGCGGCACCGGGCGAGGGGCAGGGCGCGCGCCACCATCCCGCGCGGGCCAGCGCCGTGATCTTCCTCTACATGGACGGCGGCGTGTCGCAGGTCGATTCCTTCGACCCCAAGCCGCTCTTGGCCCGCGACGCCGGCAAGAATCCGCGCGACTTGTTCAAGGTCGACCAGACGCAGTTCAACGCCGTGGGCACGCTGCTTCCGAGCCCGTGGACCTTCGCCCGCCACGGTCAGAGCGGCCTCGAGGTGAGCGACCTCTTTCCGCACATTGCGGGCGTGGCCGATGAATTGGCGGTGATCCGCTCGATGACCAGCGAGTTTCCCGAGCACACCAACGCCAACTACTTCCTCCACACCGGCAGCGGCCTGCAGGGGCGGCCGAGCATGGGCGCCTGGACGACCTACGGCCTGGGCAGCGAGAACGCCGACCTCCCCGGCTACATGGTCTTGAACGGCGGCCTCATCCCCCCGGGCGGGCTCGACAACTTCACCAACGGCTTCCTGCCGGCGACGTTCCAGGGCTCGGTGCTCAAGCCCACCACCACGGGGATGGCCAACGTGGGCCGGCGCGACCGCTCGGCGGAGGCGCAGCTGGCGAAGCTCGACTTCACGCGCACCCTCGACCGCGGCTTCGCCGACCGGCTCGCCGGCGGCGGCGCTCCCCCCGACGCCCTCGACAGCGCGATCGCCAACCAGGAACTCGCCTACCGGATGCAGACGGCGGTGCCCGATCTCCTCGACCTCGCCGGCGAGACCGAGGGGGTGCGGCGCGAGTACGGGCTGGAGTCGGAGTACGAGCCGACGCGCGTCTTCGGCGCGGAGTGCCTCCTCGCCCGGCGCATGGTGGAGCGCGGGGTGCGCTTCGTGGAGCTGACCTGCCCGTCGGTGGGCACCGACCGCTGGGACCAGCACGGCAACCTCCGCGAGGGGCACGCCGCCAACGCCCGCGCCGTCGACCAGCCGATCGCCGCGCTGCTCCGCGACCTGCGGCGCCGCGGGATGCTCGATTCGACGCTCGTCGTCTGGAGCGGCGAGTTCGGCCGCACCCCCTTCGCCCAGGGCTCGGACGGCCGCGACCACAACCCGCAGGCCTTCTCGATGTGGATGGCCGGCGGCGGGGTGCGCGGGGGGATCGCGGTGGGGGCGACCGACGACTACGGCTACCGGGTCGTGGAGAAGAAGTTCCAGATCCACGACCTGCACGCCACGATGCTGTGGCTGCTGGGCATCGACCACACGCGGCTCACCTACCGCTTCAGCGGCCGCGACATGCGCCTCACCGACGTCCACGGCACGGTGATCCGCGACGTGCTGGCGTGAGCGCGGCGGCGGAGGGCGTCAGCCCTTCATCGACAGGCTCTTGAGCGCCGCCACCGACCCGACCGACATCAGCGCCAGCCCCAGCCAGTGGGGGGGCTCGACGACGCGCGAGGCCGGCATGCTGCCGCCGAAGAGCGACTGCGTCGCGGCCGTGGCCGGCTTGGCGCCGAGCTGCGTCGTGAGGACCTTCGACGAGCGCTCGCTGAGCGTGAACGATTCCACCATCCGGAACTGCACCCCGAGGAGGAACAGGAGCAGGCCGGCCAGGAGAAGGTGGTTTCGTCGGGGCAGCATGGGAGGTCTCCGTCGCGGGGGGGAGCCGGGCTGAGGATCCTCCCCTTGTCTGTGCATCGACGGGCCCGGGGGAGGCTTTCCATCCGACACGGCGGAGGCGCGGATGGAGGGGATGGCCCGGTGGTGCGGGGCGCGCCGGCACCGGTCGCGGCGGGGTGGAAAACGGGGCAAACGGGGGAGATGGGGGGCGGGCCTGACGATTGCGCCGGTTTTTTCTGCGGGCGGGACTCTGCCGCTGACGATCAAGGATTCCGATCCGGTGGACAATCGGGCCTGCGAATCCGGTCAGGGGGTCAGCGTCGATGCATGCACACCAAGCCTTCCTCCGCCGCCTGCTCGCCACCGCCGTCCTGGCGGGGCTGGCGGGCTCCGCCGTCGGAAGGGCCGCCGAGCCCGGACCGACACTCGCACTCGACGCGGCGCTGCCGGCGTCCGACGCCGTCGTCCCGGCCGAGATCGGGCTCGGGGATCCGCTCGAGCCGCGCGGCGTCGTGGCCGATTCCGGCGCCGGATCGATCCTCGGAGGCGGCGAGCCGCCGCCCGAGGTATTCGAGATGCCGGTGTCGGCCGAGGGATTCACGATCGAGGACATGCCCGCCCTGCGCATGCCCTACGAGGCGAGCTCCGGGAGCTGGTTCGGCTCGGGCGAGTACTACGGCTCGGCCGAGGTGCTCTTCATGAGCCGCGGCCGGCAGTACCGCCGGATCCTCGGCTTCGACTCCGCGCTGCTCGCCCTCGAGCCGGAGACGTTCCGCGAGATCCTCAAGCGGAAGCAGGGGCTGCTCACCACCGACGCCCTCCCCTACAACGTCTCCCCCGGCGCCCGGATCACGCTCGGCGAGTACCTCGGCCGCGACTACCTCGACCGTGACCGCTCGCTCGAGCTCACCTACTACGGCGGGATGTCGTTCTACCAGCAGGACGCCTGGAACGCCGTCCTCAACAATAGCGCCCAGACCTTCCTCGTCACGCCGCTCTCGAACGCCACGCCCGGCTTCACCGGGGCCCAGCAGTTCCTCACCACGAGCAACGCCAACTTCAACAGCCTCGAGCTCAATTACAAGATCCACCGCCGGCTGGGGCGCGACCAGATGGTGATGGTGCCCAACGGCGATTGGACGCGCCACGCCGAGCGCGGCTGGCTCCCCTCGCTGTTCTTCGGGACGCGCCTGGCGAACTACAACGAGGAGTTCTCCTTCAGCGGCCGCGCCTTCGACCAGCCACTCTCGACGTTCGGCGGCGACTACCTGATCCAGACGCAGAACTGGCTGTGGGGCTTCAACCTCGGGGCGGAGCTCGTGAGCCGCAACGAGTTTTTCTACTGGGGACTGCGCGGCCGGGCGGCCCCGGCGATCGCCTTCGACGGCACGCAGCAGCAGCTCGACGCCCGCAACACCGGCTACCAGGCGCCGGGTGCGTTCCCTCCGCACTCACCGTTCCCCACGGGGACGGAGGTCTGGAAGATGGCCGGGGAGCAGATCGGGCCCGGGTTCCTCGGCGACCTGACGATCATGGCCGGCTGGAACCTCACCCCCAACTCCTCGCTGCAGCTGGGCTACGACTTCCTCTGGATCGCCGGCGTCGCCACCGCCACGCGCCAGTTCAACCTCAACAAGATCAAGCAGAACCAGATCGATCCCGGCGGGCAGGTGTTCCTGCAGGGATTCTCGTTCGGCTACAACGGCGCCTGGTGACGGCTTCCCATGCGCCGGCGGCGGTCAGCCGGCGCTGACGAGCACCGCCGCGGCCTGCCCGGTGGCGCAGAGGTTCACCGCCAGCACCGTGGCCGGCCGACCGGCCAGCGCCTCCCCCCGGACGACGTTCACGGGGCATTCCGGATCGGGCGTGTCGTGGTTGAGCGTCGGGGGCACGAGCCCGGCGTCGATGGCGAGGATCCCCGCCGCCAGCTCCACCGCCCCGCCCCCCGCGCCGAGGTGTCCCATCGCCCCCTTGGGCGCCGTGACCGGCACGTCGCCGAGTTCCGCGGCGATGGCGTGGGCCTCGATGCGGTCCATGTCGCGCGTCGAGAGGCCGTGGGCGTTGACGTGCCCGACGCGCTGCGGCGCCATGCCGGATCGGCCGAGGACCGCGCGGATCGCGGCGCGGAGCGCCGAGCCGGTGGGTCGCCGGCCGCGCATCGACGGCTCGCAGCGCCCCGCCGTGGCCTCGATCCTGCCGCGGACGCGCGCCCCGCGCCGGCGGGCGTGATCGGCCGACTCCAGGACGAGGATCCCCGCCCCCTCGGCGTTCACCAGCCCGTCGCGGTGGAGGTCGAAGGGGCGGGAGGCGCGCGTGCAATCCTCGAAGCGGTGGGAGAGGAGACGCTCGCCGTGGGCCACCAGGGCGGCGGGGTGGAGCCGGCAGCCCGTACCGCCGGCGAGCATCACGTCGGCCCAGCCGCGGGCGATGACGCTCGCCGCCTCGGCCACCGCCAGCAGCCCCGAGACGTCGCCGAGGACGATCGTGTTGTTGGGGCCGCGCGCGTCGTGGGCGATGGCCACGTGCGACGCGGTCATGTTGGGGAGGTGCTTGAGCAGCCAGAGCGGATGGAGGTCCTCGTGGATCGCCTCCGACCAGGTGCCGAAATCGAATTCGCCGCCCGCCAGCGCCCGGCGGTAGGTGTGCTCGAGGTCCTCGAGGTCGGCGTAGATCATGTCGCCGCCCAGGACCACGCCGAAGCGCTCCGGGTCGACGGCGCCGGGGGCGAGGCCGGCGTCGGCGAGGCCGATGTCGGCCGCGGCGAAGCCGAACTGCATGTCCCGGCTCATCACCTTGAGGCTCTTGCGCGGCCTGATCCACTGCTTCGGGTCGAAGTCGCCGATCTCGCCGCCGAAGGGCACCGTGAGCGTGCTCGAATCGAAGCGCTCGATGCGGCGCACCCCCGACCGCCCCGAGACGAGGCCGTCCCAGAACGCCTCGGGACCGATCCCCAGGGGACTCACGATCCCCAGGCCCGTGACGACGACTTCCCGGCCATGTTCCATGCCCGCAACCCTAAACCAACCCACCAGCGGCGGGAAGTGGTCGTCGACCCGCCCCGCCGCGCCCGGGGAGGGGCCCTTCCGCGGAGGGAGTCAGGGCTCGCGGGGATGCGCCGCGCGCCACGCCGCCGGCTCCTCGGCGCCGCCGTCCTCCCACAGCCCGCGCCGCGCGCCGCGGGCCCGCGACTCGGCCGCCACGAGCTCCGGATCGGGGGCGAGCCCCCCGAAAACCCAGGCGTGCCCCTCCTCCACCATCTCGCGGTTGATGTCGCGATCGTCGATCCACAGCGTCGCCAAGAGCCGGCCGTGCTTGTCGAAGCCGCGCGAGGCCACCCCCACGCGCCGCTCGGCCACCTTGCGCGCAAGCGCCCCCCGCGCCACCCGGCCGTGGGCCTGCTCGAGTTCCGGGGCGTCGATCCCCACCAGACGGATGCGGTGGGGGCGGCCGTCGGTGTCGTGGCAGGTGACGGTGTCGCCGTCGTGGACGACGCGCACCGTCCACGTGGGGCGCCCCGCGGCGTCGGGGATCCGGCAGCGCTCGAACGCCGCGGCGGCCAGGGCCACGAGCACCACCGCCACCACCCAGGCCGTGCGACCGCGGCGCGGGGGGCCGGCGGGCCGGCGCGACGGCCGCCGCGGCCCCGGGGGAGCGCGGAGCGGCGTCACGCCAGCCAATCCTCGATGACGCGGCCGTGGATGTCGGTGAGGCGGAAGTCGCGGCCGCTGTGGCGGAAGGTGAGCCGCGTGTGGTCGAGGCCGAGGCAGTGGAGGATCGTCGCCTGCAGGTCGTGGACGTGCACGGGCCGCTCCACCGCCTTGAAGCCGATCTCGTCGGTCGCCCCGTAGACGGTGCCCCCCTTCATTCCCCCGCCGGCCATCCAGACGGTGAAGCCGTGGTGGTTGTGGTCGCGCCCCGAGATCTCGGTGATCCCGGTGCCAGGCTGGGGCAGCTCCACCGTGG